>JAEYRR010000373.1 GCA_023435505.1 Bacillota bacterium
TTAATATAGCAAAGGCTGCTCTTGAACATGCCCTTAAGAATGGCAATAATGTTGTGATTTTGGATACAGCTGGTCGTCTTCATATTGATGAAGATATGATGAATGAGCTTATCGAGATCAAAGAAAGCATAGAGGTCAATCAGTCTTTACTTGTAGTGGATGCTATGACTGGACAGGATGCTGTTAATGTAGCAGAAAGTTTCAATGAGAAGATAGGCATTGACGGCGTTGTCTTAACTAAGTTAGATGGTGATACCAGAGGTGGTGCAGCTCTTTCTATTAAAGCAGTAACCGGTAAACCAATTCTCTATGTCGGTATGGGTGAGAAGCTTTCTGATTTGGAACAGTTTTATCCAGATCGTATGGCTTCTAGAATCCTTGGTATGGGTGATATCCTAACCTTGATTGATAAAGCTCAGGCAGAGATTGATGAAGATAAAGCCAAAGAGATGGAGAAAAAGCTTCGTAAAGCGGAGTTTGATTTCAATGACTATTTGGAGCAAATGCAACAAATTAAAAACATGGGTGGTATCAGCGATATCTTAAGTATGTTACCTGGTATGGGGAGCCAGCTTAAGAATGTAGAGATAGATGAGAATGCCTTATCTGGAGTGGAAGCTATCATTCATTCCATGACCAAGGAGGAGAGAGCAAATCCAAGCTTAATCAATCCATCCAGAAAGAAACGTATTGCCAAAGGTGCCGGGGTAGATATCAGCGAAGTTAATAAGCTGATGAAACAGTTTGAGCAGGGCAAGAAGATGATGAAGCAGATGTCCGGTATGATGTCCGGTAAGGCTGGTAAGCGTGGTCGCTTTAAGCTACCTTTTGGCTTCTAGAGTAGTTTGTAATTTGTTATCATAACAAATTCATATATATTTATTACATTAATTTGTAATAGCACTATCAACCTAAGGAGGTGAAATCATGGCAGTTAAAATCAGATTAAAAAGAATGGGACAAAAGAAAGCTCCTTTCTATAGAATTATTGTAGCTGACTCCAGATCCCCAAGAGATGGTAAATTCATTGATCAAATTGGAACTTATGATCCAACTGTAGAGCCAAGCGCTTTCAATATCAATGAAGAAGCAGCTAAAAAATGGTTAGCTAACGGTGCACAACCAACTGATACAGTAAACAAATTATTCAAAAACGCTGGTATCCTTTAATTTGGAACATGTAACTAGTTTCGATTTTATTGCAGTTCAATTTTGTTTACTCCCTATCGTTGCTTATATCATATAAGTCGAGGTGAGAGGTAATGAAAGAATTAGTTGAAGTAATTGCTATGTCACTAGTTGATCATCCAGAAGAAGTTGTAGTGACTGAAAACGAAACAGATAATTCAATCACAATTGAATTAAAAGTATCTTCAGACGATATGGGTAAAGTAATCGGCAAACAAGGCCGTATTGCAAAAGCCATTCGTACAGTTGTAAAAGCAGCTGCTGCTAAAGATGATAAGAAGGTTATTGTTGAGATTCAACAGTAATAAAAAGGGCTGTAGTGCTTTTTAGTGCTGCAGCCCTTTTACAAAGTTAAGGAGAGAGTATGGAACCATTACTACGTGTAGGCGTTATCGCCAATACCCATGGAATCCATGGTGAAGTGAAAGTATATCCAACAACTGATGATTTAAATCGCTTTAAGAATTTAAAACAGGTAATCCTAGACACTGGAAAAGGTAATATGGAGCTTACCATTACCAGTGTTAAATACTTTAAGCAGACAGTAATCTTGAAGTTTAAG
The DNA here is from genome assembly GCA_023435505.1 of Bacillota bacterium. GTDB lineage: Bacteria > Bacillota > Clostridia > Lachnospirales > Lachnospiraceae > KM106-2. The sequence continues at coordinate 1,751 of JAEYRR010000373.1, forward strand.
GAATTTAATAATATAAATGAAATTGAACGATATAAGGGCTGTGATTTATTAGTTACTAGAGAAAATGCAGTTCCTTTAGAAGAAAATGAGTTCTTTATTACGGATTTGGTTGGATGTCAGGTAATTACCGACGAAGAAAAGGAATTAGGCTGTTTGTCTGATGTTATGATAACTGGTGCAAATGATGTATTTGTTGTAGAGACAAAGGATGGCGAAGAAATTTTACTTCCTTATATTGAAGACTGTATAAAATCTATTGATATTGAGAATAAAACTATAATAGCACACATTCTTCCGGGGCTATTGGATTAGTATTTAGAGGAGTTAATATGAATTATTATGTGCTTACCTTGTTTCCAGAGATGATTGAACAAGGTTTTAATACAAGCATTACAAAAAGAGCTTTGGAACGTGAATTGCTCACTCTTACGACTATTAATATCCGTGACTTTTCTGAAAATAAGCATATGAAGGTAGATGATTATCCATATGGTGGCGGCGCTGGAATGGTTATGCAACCAGGGCCTGTTTATGGTGCCTATGAATCTGCCAAAAAGATGATTGAGAAAGAGTCAGAGGATTTTACTTCTCCTAGAGTAGTTTATCTGACACCTCAGGGAAAAGTATTTAATCAGCAGATGGCAGAAGAGTTGGCAAATGAAGAAAATCTTATCTTTTTGTGTGGTCATTATGAAGGAATCGATGAACGTGTGCTAGAAGAAATTGTAACTGATGAAATCTCGATTGGAGACTATGTTCTTACTGGAGGTGAATTACCTTCCCTGGTAATCATGGATGCCATTTCAAGACTGGTGCCTGGTGTACTGAATAATGATGTCTCTGCAGAAACTGAAACATTTTCTGATAATCTGTTAGAATATCCTCAATATACAAGACCAGATGAATTTCATGGAAAGAAGGTTCCAGAGGTTCTTTTGTCAGGACATCACAGTAATATTGAAAAATGGAGAAGAATGCAATCCATTGATCGTACCATGGAGAAACGTCCTGATTTGTTAGAAAAAGCTAATTTAACCGAGAAAGAAAAAAGTTATTGCAAAAGCAAACAATCTATGCTAAAGTAAGAATGTTGTGAGATGAAAAGGTGTTCCTCTGTTACAAAAAGCGTATTAAGAACATCCAAATTTGAAGGAGGTCACACAAATGAACGAAATTATTAAGAATATTGAAGCAGCTCAGTTAAAGAACGAAGTAGCTAGTTTTAATGTAGGCGATACTGTTAAAGTATATGCAAAAGTAAAAGAAGGAAATCGTGAAAGAACACAGATATTCGAAGGCGTTGTTTTAAAGAGACAAAATGGTGGCGCTAGAGAAACTTTTACTGTAAGAAAGAATTCTAACGGAATTGGCGTTGAGAAGACTTGGCCATTACATTCTCCAATTGTAGAAAAAATTGAAGTTATCAGATATGGTAAAGTTAGAAGAGCTAAGCTTAACTACTTACGTCAAAGATCTGGTAAAGCAGCTAAGGTTAAAGAATTAGTAAAATAATTCTAGTTTAGAATGCTTCGTTAGTAATAATAGGATTCTCAAGGGACAAATTCTCATTTGTCCCTTTTTTTATCATTTAAGCAAATTGAGTGGACTCATACTTTTTTTATGTTTCTCTTAGCAAATACACCACTCTATGCTATAATTAGTAAAACAAGATAAGTAAAGGAGTTTTTATATGGACTTCGATTTTGATAGAGAAAGCCGATGGCCTGGCATCAGGAAGGTTTTAGTTAAAGTGTTGATCTGGGTTTTAGAGATAGCGGCAGCGATTCTGCTTGCATATATATTTGTCCATTTCTGTATTCAGCGAATCGGTGTTGTTGGTGATTCCATGGATCCCACACTAAAAGCAGGAGATTCTATTATAGTAAATAAAGTGATCTATAGAGTCTCAGATCCAAAAAGAAATGATGTAATTGTATTTAAACAAAAGGGTGAAGAGCATAACTACTATAATGTCAGACGTATTGTTGGTTTACCTGGTGAAACTATTCAGATCAAAGATGGACATATTTATATTAATGATACTGTGATAGAAGATATTGTTCAGGTTGAAGATATTGTAAATCCTGGCTTGGCAAAAGCACCCTATCTTCTAGAAGATAATGAATATTTTGTCCTTGGGGATAATAGAAACGACAGCGTAGACAGCCGTTTTGCCAGTATTGGAACTATAGTAAAGGATGAGATTATAGGTAAGGCTTCTATTAGATTTAATTCCTTTAGTTTTGTAAGCTCCTTAAATCTGGCTTCAGAGGCTACACAATCTCCTTTAGTAAGTGTCTCCCCAGCACCATAAGACAGTTAAAATAACACGTAGATAACAGAGAGGTAACAATATGCATTTTCAATGGTATCCTGGACATATGACCAAAGCAAAACGTCAGATGCAGGAAGATATCAAGCTTATAGATGTAGTAATTGAACTTGTGGATGCAAGAATTCCACTTAGCAGTAAGAATCCGGATATTGACCAACTGGCTCAGAATAAATCTAGAGTGGTTTTACTAAACAAATCCGATTTAGCAGATGAAGCAAAGACAAAGATCTGGCAACAATGGTATGAAAAGAAAGGCTTTTATGTTGTAAAAGTCAATTCCAGAAATGGGAATGGAGTTAAATCTGTGCAGGATACCGTTATGGAAGCCTGTAAAGAGAAGATTGAAAGAGACCGAAGAAAAGGAATTCTTAACCGTCCAGTCAGAGCAATGATAGTTGGAATACCTAACGTTGGAAAATCTACTTTTATCAACAGTTTTGCTGGAAGAGCCTGCGCCAAAACAGGAAATAAGCCAGGAGTTACGAAAGGCAAGCAGTGGATCCGCTTAAATAAGAATGTAGAATTATTGGATACCCCTGGTATTCTATGGCCTAAATTTGAAGATCAAAATGTTGGCTTACGATTAGCTTTTATAGGCTCAATTAAAGATGATTTGATTCCATCTACAGATTTAGCATATGAATTTATCCAATTCATTAATGCGTCCTACCCTGGATTATTAGAATCCCGATATGGAATTGAAATCGATAAGGATCCTCTTACAACCTTACAGGCAATCGCTACGAAACGTTCCTGTCTATTAAAAGGAAATGAATTGGATTTAGATAAGGCATCCAATCTTCTTATTGATGATTTCAGAAGTGGTAAGCTCGGAAAGATTACTTTAGAGACTCCTCCACATGTAGAAGAATAATTAAACATGCAAAAGATTTGAAACATTAGAGGCAAGGAGGTGTTGAAATGAAGAACAGTGAAGTAATTGAAGATAGCTTGAATTTTTGTAAAGAAATAAAATATTATGAATCAGAAGACAAACGCTTTCTATTCGACTCTAAAAACTATCCTAATTTAAAAGAGTATATTAAGTGGATAGATAAGACGGACCAATCCATTATTAAAGATTATGAGAAATATGAAAATGTTTTGGATCAGGCAGAGCATGTTTTGTCGCCTAAAATAGAAAAAGCATCCTCAGATTATACGTCTTCTTTTATAGATGATGACGAGGCTATAATCATTACGCCTCCCCGAACTACCACAAAGACTATTTTTTCTTTTCTTTTGGAAATGGTAATTTGTGTTGCCATTTCCATCGGGATTGTTTTTTTAGTATCTAATTTTGTTTTAACCCATACAAGAGTCATTGGTCACTCCATGGAAGGCACTCTTCATGATGGTGAATATCTCTTCATTAATCGTCTCACCTATCAGTTCAGTGATCCAAAGCAATATGATATCATTGTATTTCAGCACACAGATGACGAAAAATACATAAAGAGAGTTATTGCGTGCCCTGGGCAAACAGTTCAGATTATAGATGGCAATATTTATGTAGACGGCATGGTGCTTAATGAGAACTATGGAAATGCGACAATAATTGATTCGGGTGTTGCAGCTGATCCAATTACATTAGGAGACGATGAATATTTTGTTCTTGGAGATAATCGAAATAATAGTGCTGATAGCCGGTCCAAAGATGTTGGCCTAATTAAGCGGGATAAAATACAAGGAAAGGTTTTACTTAGGTTCTATCCATTTGATAAATTCGGAACTGTAGATTAAAAGGTGTCACGATGAAAAGTTTAACGCAAATAAAAGAGGAATTGCTGGTAGCTTCCAAGGAGGAGCAAAAAATCCTGTTTGAAGAATTAAGAAGTGATTCCCGTGCAGGAATTCAGAAGCTTATCGAAAAATACGAAAAAGAAGAAAGTAAACGTCTTTTGGAACTGCAACGTATTGAAACAATGAAATACTATGAGAAGCAATTTGAAGATGCCACGTATATCTGTGGTATAGATGAAGTAGGAAGAGGTCCTCTAGCAGGCCCTGTAGTGGCTGGTGCAGTGATTTTAGATAAGCAAAGAGATATCTTATACCTAAATGACTCTAAAAAGCTTTCTGAAGCAAAACGAGAGGAACTAGCGGTTATTATAAAAGAACAGGCCATAGAGTGTTCCATTGGTGTCATCCCACCTTCTGTTATCGATGACATCAATATCTTGCAGGCTACTTATAAAGCCATGCAGACTGCTGTAAGAAACTTAAAACACACGCCGGATGTGCTGTTAAATGATGCTGTTATAATACCTGAGCTCTCTATGCAACAAGTTAAGATTATTAAAGGTGATGCCAAGAGCATCAGCATTGCGGCTGCCAGTATATTGGCAAAGGTAGAAAGAGATCATATGATGATGGAATATGACAAGTTATATCCGGAATATGGATTTGCTAAGAATAAGGGCTATGGCAGTGCTGAACATATTGCTGCGCTTAAGAAATATGGCCCTTGTCCAATTCATCGTAGTACATTTATTAAGAACTTTTTTTAAGCACTGAGTAAGGGGGAATGTTATGAACCTAAAACAAAGTCTAATGAAAAACAAAAAGCAGAAGACTGCAGTAGCCCTACAATATGAATTAGGAGATGAAGCACCTAAGATTATTGCCTCTGGGAAAGGACACGTAGCAGAACGTATTCTGGATATTGCAAATAAGGAAGACATACCGATTCATAAAGATGCACCTTTAGCTGGTACCTTAAGTAAACTAGAGATTGGAGATTATATTCCTAAAGAGCTATATGAGGTTGTAGCTGAGATTTTAGTTTATGTGGACAATATGGATCATTTAAAACATAAATTAGCTTCAGGAAAGAAACCAATTTAGTAATATAGAGAAAGCCCTTTGGTGGAAAGATACTTTCTAGGTACAATAAAAGCTAGAATAAGGAGAGTATATGTATAATAAACGAGCCATAGGGTCAGATTGGGAAAAGAGAGCTTGCCTATACCTGAAAGAACAAAGGTATACCATACTCGAGCAAAATTATTATACCCGTCATGGAGAGATCGATATTATTGCCAGGGATGAGTATTACTTAGTCTTTATTGAGGTGAAATACCGGACTTCTACTAAGAAAGGTCTTCCTGAAGAAGCCGTAACCCAAAGAAAACAACATTCCATAATTAACGCAGCAAGGTATTATCTATTTAGACATGGAATATCCTTTGATACTCCATGTCGTTTTGATGTAATCGTAATCTTGGACGATACAATAACCCTATACAAAAATGCCTTTGACATTGGAGGTAACTATTGATACAACAATGATACGAAACATTGATGTAACACCAGGAAGGAATTAATTAAATGACAGAATATAAACCCGAAGAATTATTTGATTTGAGAAAAGATATTACAACTTATAAGTACAATAATTCTGTTAATAATATATCTTATAACAATGAACACAACACGATTCAACTCAACAAAGAGGCCACTATTCCATATCTTTATTATTCAGAATTGAATCGTTTTCCCTATATAAAGCATGGCTTTTCCACTCGTTTAGGAGGAGTAAGTAAAAGTCCATTTAACTCATTAAATCTAAGCTTTTCCAGAGGAGATGACCCAGATAATGTCATAACTAATTATAATCGTTTGTTAGGTGCCATGGGTTTATCTAAAACCTCCCTTGTTTTTTCAGATCAGGTCCATGATACAAAGATTCATCAGGTAACTAAAGAAGATTCTTGTATCACAGACTGTTTTGAGAAACGCCTTACTGGAATTGATGGACTCATTACGAATGTTGAAGGTATAACCCTAGTTACCTCTTACGCGGATTGTGTTCCCCTGTATTTTATAGATCCTGTGCATAAGGCAATTGGACTAAGCCATTCAGGATGGAAGGGTACCGTAAACAAAATTGGCAAAAAAACAGTAGAGGCGATGGAAAGTGCATATGGAACCAATCCAAAAGATTTAATCTGTGCCATTGGCCCGTCGATTTGTTTTGATTGCTACGAAATTAGTGAAGATGTAGCCAAAGAATTTCAAAAAGCTTTTACTAAAGAGATTTCTGAAAAGATTTTACTTAATAAAGGTAATGGAAAATATCTGTTGGACTTATGGCTAGCCAATATAGATATATTAACAGAAGCAGGGGTTAGAAGAGAAAATATCGTGAACAGTAATCTCTGTACTTGTTGTAACTCAAAATTACTTTTTTCCCATCGCGCAAGTAAAGGCCAAAGAGGAAACTTGGCTGCTTTTCTCTCTCTTACCAAGCAGTCATAAGCGTAGCAAGGAGGTTTATTAATGGAAGGACAAAGAAGACCGGTAAACGGTCATATTATAGATAAAGTAGAACC
>JAEYRR010000385.1 GCA_023435505.1 Bacillota bacterium
GGCAGCACTTTATAATCAGTTGGGACATAATCCAGATGTAGGCTATCTGACCTATCAGTATAACTTTTCCATACACTCTGTCATTGCAATTGCTCCAACTGTGGACCAATATCTTCCTGCCGACCGAACTGTTACATTAAAAGACGTCAATTATCTAGTATTGCAAGGGGCAAATGATAGTGATGTTTCTACCTTTATGGGAATGAAACAGTACAATCAGATTGAATTTACAGGAGAAAAAGACTGTTATAAGAGCTACATATACATAGCAGGAGCCAATCATGGTCAATTCAATACAGTCTGGCAGCAGGATTTGACTTTTCCGGGAACCCTAATGATTAACCGGACAGATATCATGAATGGGTTAGAGCAGAGAAACCTTCTAAAGGGGTATGTGACTGCTTTTCTAGAAGATACGCTGGTTGGCAAGGAAGAGAATCGAAGGGTATTTCAGAGTAATCACCATAGGGGTGAAGGAATGCCGAAGACGATTTATATCAGTGGATATGAGGATAGTAGTTTCTTTCCTTTGGCTGATTATGAGGAGGATATATCTCTAGATACCATAACGGTGGCCGGTGGAAAAAGTGTTAGCAAAGGGCTTTCATTTAACCGTGAGCAATCGCTGACCTATTATACAAAAAAAGCTTCCTATAAAACGGATAATCATGCTGCCTATCTCTGGTGGAATCAGTCAACTGCAAGTTATGGGCTGGACTTAAAAAGCTCGGGATATGACCTTACTAAATATAACAATCTTCAATTTGATGTGGCGGATGTTAAGGATGTTATAGATTCTCCTGAAGAACTTCTAAACTTTGATATTGTAATAAAAGATGTCGACGGAAATAGTGCCTCTATTGAATTAGCAAAACTTTGCACGATATATCCTCCTCTATATGTCCGCCTGTTTAAATTACAGTGGAATAAGGATATCATGGACAAAAAGACGGAATTACAGACAGTACGAATACCACTTAAGGAATTTAAGACGGTTAATCAAAATCTGGATCTTTCTAAGGTGAGAACAATCACATTTGCATTTAACAGACAGATAGAAGGAAAAATACTCTTAGACAATATTGGATTGGCAGAATAAAAAACAGGCTTCCCGTGTAGGAAGCCTGTTTTTTAAGACAGGTTCAAATGTTTTTTACAGATATTATTGATTAGATAAATACAAACAACAGCAAAGCCTAAATTGATAAGACTGCTTAAACCATAGAAGGAGGAAGGTAAGTTATCTGATGCTAAATCATACTTGGTAATCATGTAGTATCCCACAGATATAATAGAGGAAATGATGCTACTAATCATTGAAATGATAAAGTAGGCTAAGATGCTTCCTGCTATCTTATGCCGTGGCATTATTACCTGACCAAAAGCAACTGCCAGGTAAATAAAGCATACCGTAGAGAATATGCCGATGACATAATTGATGATGTAAATGATTAACTGTAGGATCTGCCCATTAAATAAAAAATCCATGAGACCTTTACCAAAGAAGTCCCAAACCACCTCTAAGGTATCCATGGTCGGGGTATTAAATAACATGATAGCAACGGCAGTAATAATGATTAGAACGCTAGATAAAATCCATGTCATACCTACGATTATCTTTGATATAATCAGGCTCATTGGTGAGACCGGCAGAGTGAACATAAGGTAGCCTTCATCTGTAAACAGATTCTTATAAAATCTGAATAATACAAAGATAAGTGTAGCAAAGTAAAGACCTATACAGGATAGCACAATAGTTACCATAAAAGTTCCGGAAAGAACACCTAAAACCACATTCTTGGAGAAATCAATGGCATTTAGAATACGATTGATAACAGCCAGTGCCAGTACAATAATGTATAAAATGATATACAGCTTATAAGTAGCTTTATATTCGTATTTTAATAATTTACCTAACATCTGAACACCTCCCTGAAGTATGCATCAATGGTTTTCCCTTGTTGTTGTCGAATCTCTTGGGCAGGGGCATACAGTGTAATAGTACCATTTTGAATAAATATGACATCATCGAGGATAGTCTCAATATCCTGAATCAGATGGGTGGATATTAAAATCGTTGCATTCCGATTATAATTACTTAAAATCGTATTCAGTATGTAGTCTCTGGCTGCAGGATCTACACCACCAATTGGTTCATCTAGACAATACAGCTGTGCATTCCGGCTCATCACTAAGATTAACTGTACCTTTTCTTTATTTCCTTTTGACAAAGTCTTTAAATTGGAATCAGGATTGAGATTTAACCTACTTAACATTTCTGCGGCTTTTTTTCGATCAAAGTCTGAATAAAAGTCATTGAAAAAATCTACAATGCTTCGCACTGTTAGATTGTCAGGCAAATAGGTCCTTTCCGGCAGGTAACTAACGGTTAAACGGCTCTGTTCTCCAGGTGCTACTCCGTTAATACGGATTGCTCCGGAAGTTGGAACTAATAAGCCATTGATTAGCTTTAAAAATGTGGATTTTCCACTTCCATTTGGACCAAGAAGACCTATTATACGGCCCCTGTTAAAGGTAAGGTTTACATTGTTCAATGCCATAAATCCGCCATAGTACTTGCTGAGTCCATAGCTCTCTAAAATGGGTTCCATCGTATTCTCCTTTTCTATAAAATGATTAATTACTGTTCTTATGTAATAAATATACAATTTAAATTATAGCATACGACAGTATTGAATTCTACAAAGTAATAGAATAAAACTTGCAGGAAATAGAAAAATGTTTACAATAGGGATAAGAATATATCTTGTATAGCTATAGAGTAGGAGGGTTTTTATGGCCATAGTTGAGGTAAAGGGTGTAAAAATAGGACAAGGGTTGCCAAAAATCTGTGTTCCGCTGGTGGGAAAGATAGACCGTGAACTGATTGAACAGGCTACAAATGCCAACCAGTCTGGTTGTGATATGGTAGAGGTAAGAATAGACTACTATTATGATGTCCTTGATACGAAGAAGGTCGTAGAAATTCTACATAAGATAAGAGAGAGTATCGTTTGCCCTGTTTTATTTACTTTTCGGACGTTAGAAGAGGGTGGAAATCAGGCTATTCCTAAGGAAGCTTATAAAAAGCTATATGAAGACGTTATAGGGACGGAGACAGTGGATCTCGTGGATCTGGAACTGAATCTCGGGGAGGATTTTCTTAGACCTTTGATTAATAAAGCCAAAAAAGAGGGAGTCAAGGTAGTTCTCAGTAACCATGATTTTAAGAAAACTCCGTCTACGAAAGAGATGACGGCAAGATTAGTCAGGATGCAGGAGTTAGGAGCCGATATTCCTAAAATCGCAGTCATGCCTGAGACTAAGAGGGATGTACTTCGGCTGATGGAAACAATACTGTACATGCAAGAGAATTACAGCCAGACGCCAGTAATAGGAATCAGCATGGGGGCGAAGGGAATGCCTAGTCGTGTACTGGGTGGCTGGTTAGGCTCAGCTATTACCTTTGGTGTAGTAGAACAATCGTCTGCTCCGGGGCAGCTTTCTGTTCATCATCTTAGTCAGCTACTGCAGCTTCTGGAGAATAAGTAGAAGAAAAAGTGCCTTTCATATCTATGGAAGGCACTTAATATGTATATAACAACTATTTTTTTAATATTTCTTCAATCTCACAGATATACAGATAATGAAAATCCTTCTCTGGGTACCACTTTTCTATAATGCTTTGATCTAAGAAGCTATCCTCTGTGTAACGTTGGTTAAATAATTTTTTGACTTTAAGTACTAAGTTGCCCTCTTTAAAATATGGATAGTTCCCATCACTTATAAGAGTAAGCCCTGATTTTCCGATCTTATCCTCATCGCGGCCAGATACGGTTCCTAAGTAGCCTAATACCTTCTTGTATCCATCCGGGAAAAATGTCAGGGTAAAACCGTCTGCAGCATCAATAAATTCTTTTGTATAACGCTGTGGGCGAATAACAACATAGGCGACAGGTTTTCCCCACATAATACCTAAGCCGCCCCAAGAAGCAGTCATGGTATTCACTTTATCCCTATATTGTGCAGTCACAAGCATCCATTCACTTCCGATTAACTGGAAGGTATTTTTTGTTAAATCTTCGGGTTTTATAATATGAAAGTCATTCATCTTAAATCCTCCTTGTCTCAATTGGATATCCTATATTCTATTGTATGAGAGTAGGGATGGGAAGACAACTAGTAATTGAATATATTATTTTCCAAAGCGTTAGGTTGTGGTAGTTTTTGCTCAGCCCTTTTGTTTGTTTGCATCATATGATATACTTAAGGGGATTTGTAAGAAAGAGGTTTATAAATATGGATCAAGTAATTAATTATCAGAAAGAATTGGATCGATTAATTGACGGCTTTGTAAAGGAAGGGCGTGTACCAACACTGTTACTTCACAGCTGTTGTGCGCCTTGTAGCAGTTATTGTCTGCAGTATCTGGCTCAGTTTTTTCATATTACAATATTTTATTATAATCCCAATATTTCGCCAAAAGAGGAATATGAACGCCGTGCGTTAGAACAACAGCGGCTGATTGACGAGCTTGATGTTCCTTACCCAATTGGTTTTCGATTAGGGAATTACGATACAGAACGTTTTTATGCCATGGTGAAGGGGTTGGAGAAAGAACCAGAGGGTGGAAAACGATGTTTTAGCTGTTATGAGTTACGGCTTCGAGAAGCAGCAATTGCAGCAAAAGAGCTTGGTTTTGATTATTTTACTACCACTTTATCCATCAGTCCTCATAAAAATGCAGCAAAGTTAAATGAGATTGGTAAATCAGTGGGGGAAGAGTATGGAGTCTCTTATCTGCCATCTGATTTTAAGAAGAAAAATGGATATAAGCGCTCAGTAGAACTATCAAAAGAACATAATTTATACCGACAAGATTATTGTGGGTGTGTCTACTCAAAACTGGAAGCAGAGCAAAGAGCTGCAGAAAAAGAGAATCAATAGTGTAGAGAAAGGAGAAAAATCATGACTTGTAATAGATGTGGTAGTCAGAACTGTATGTTAATTCAGGAAAGTGAAACAGACAGTAAAGGATTTGGAGTTTGTAAAGGTTTTTGCGGCTATTTCATACTAGGACCAATTGGACTGCTTTGTGGTCTATGTGGTATGGGAAAACGTAAGACGAAAACGAAGCATTTCTGGATCTGTAACAACTGTGGAAATAAATTCAGAGCCTAAATAACAGGAGAGTATTGCCTTATCATCAGAGGAGTATAGTAATGAAGGATGTGTCTAACGACGTAAAGAGAGTTGAAGAACATGACTCAAAAGTAGGCTGCTGGATACGGTTTATGGAGCTTGGAGCTAAAACTGGCTGTCATCAAATGCCGGAGAGAAGTTTTTTTATAAAAGGGTATCAGTTCCCAGTGTGTGCCAGATGTGTAGGAGTATTTTTAGGTTACTTAATAGCACCGATTGTCTATGTGAAAATAGGTTTTTCTAAACTGAAGTCTTATGCCTTTGCAGGATTAATCATTATGTTCCTTGATTGGCTTTTTCAGGCTATTCATATTAAGGAGTCCACTAATGTAAGAAGGTTTTTTACTGGTATTGCAGGTGGATTTGGCAGTATGATCGTTTTTTTAAAGCTTCTTATGATTAGCCTCTATGGAGTCAGGAAGCTGTTTAGCAAATAATATAAAGTGTCTTTGTTTTATGGAGGGGGAAAGGTACCTCCATAGCAAAGCCACTTTTTTTGTGCCCCGATTTCTAATATTGACATACAATGAATAGAAGCGTATAATAAACAAATTAATGATAACAGTTCTCAATAACAGTAACAGTATAAATAGACTTACTGCATTATATGGTTGTATTAAGAATATCTATGAAAGAGGGCTTTAGTGATATGACAGTGAGAGACGGGAAAAAGGGCCATAGTTATCTGGTTCAGAACATGACTCTGGATAATCAGGTTGCCTACCGGTTACAGGCACTTGGCTTAACAGAGGGAACTACCCTAACAATTTTGAATAATAAGCGACGTGGTGCAGTAATATTTAGAGTAAGAGGAACAAGACTGGCAGTGGGAAGAGAAACAGCCAAGGCCATCGAGATACAGGAGGCATAAGAGGCATGAAAGAAGAGTTAACGGTAGGCTTTATCGGGAATCCTAACTGTGGTAAGACTACAC
>JAEYRR010000018.1 GCA_023435505.1 Bacillota bacterium
ATAATAAGGGTTCTGATAACGTGGTTAAGGAAAATGATGTAACAAAGGATCCTAATGCAGTTGTAAAGGATGATAAGGATGATGCTGTGCCAGCAGTACAGCAGGATAAATCCAAATTATCCTTTAATCAAGAGGAAGAATTAGCTTGGCCGGTAACCGGTAACGTAATAATTCCTTATGACATGGAGCATGGTGTTTTATTTGCTACATTAGGTCAGTACAAATGCAGTGATGCAATCGTAATTAGCTCTAAGATAGGCACAAAGGTAAAGAGTGCTATTAAGAGCAAGGTTGTAAGCATCTCAAATAATGAGGAGACAGGTTTAACAGTAACTACTGATATTGGTAGCGGTTATACCATCACTTATGGCCAATTAAAAGATGTAAAGGTGAAAAAGGGCGATGTCCTGAACGCCGGCGATGTAATTGGTGTGATTGCAAAACCAACCAAATACTATGTAGTGGAAGGTGCGAATCTGTACTTTAAGGTTATGCAGGATGAACAGCCTGTTAACCCAATGTATCTGCTAAAATAATTGAGGATATAAATAAAGGTTTTATAGTGTGTAACAGTTAATAGAAAAGCCCGGGTCATGTCCCTCGTGACAGTCCCGGGCTTTTTACTATGTAAAAAAGAAGTATCATAGGAACTTTTTTCTTAATCCTGCGTATACTAAACTATACTGGATTAATCAAAAAAAGAGATTCGTACATATATAAAAAATCGCGACCGAATTTTTATACAATGAATCTCTTTTTTTGTTGAAGTACCAGCATGTTCGGTTGCTTTATATAAAGTCAAAAGACTTTTAATTGTAGGTCTTTTGACACAAGGCGGTGGCTTTGCCACCGCCTTTCCCATATCTAAATTGGATAGTTGGCTACAAACTGATACATCAGCAGGAAGTGGCAGAAGCTGCCGCCCATGACAAATAAGTGGAAAATTTCATGGGAGCCAAAATACTTATGTCTACTATTAAAAATAGGGAGCTTCAGAGCATAAATAATACCACCTAGCGTATAGATAATGCCACCGGATATCAATAATAGCAAGCCGTTTTTCGGTAAACTGTTGATCAATGGGCCAAAGGCTAATACGCAGGTCCAACCCATAGCAATGTAGACTACACTAGAGATCCATTTGGGACAAGTAACCCACAGTGCTTTTAAAACGATGCCGCAGATGGCCATTCCCCAGATGATAGAGAACAGAATCCATCCAATGGTTCCTTTTAATACTACCAGGCAAATTGGAGTGTAGGTACCTGCAATTAAAACGGAAATCATCATATGGTCAAATTTTTTAAGTACTCTATTTATCTTAGGATTTATATTTAGTGTGTGGTATAAGGTGCTAGCAAGATATAATCCAATCATGCTTAGAACAAAGATACTTAAAGAAATGATGTGTATAATGTTGGGATTGGTGGCGGCCTTAATCAGTAAGGGCAGTGCGGCAAAGCAGGCCATCAACATCCCAATAAAGTGTGTTAGGGCACTTCCGGGATCCTTAATCTTGTGTAATGTTTTGCTCATAATATAACCTCCTTAAATATTAAGTTTACAACAAACTGTAATAATAAATACGTTATATAGTTATTAAAACTACGTAATGTATTTACTTATATTACACCTTGTAGTTTTAATATGCAATAGAATATTAAAAATAATTCATGTATTTTAAATTGTCATTTAAATTTTTATTATGTTATAATGACTTGGATGTGTATAATGGTGTATCACATGGGAAAATGGGAATCCTATAGATAGGAGGAGCTATGAATATTAGTGTTGGCGATATTGTAAAATTAAAAAAACAGCATCCATGTGGAAGCTTTGAATGGGAAGTCTTAAGAATTGGAATGGACTTTCGTCTAAAGTGTACAGGCTGTGGTCATCAGATCATGCTTCCACGAAAACAGGTGGAGAAAAATATCAAGAAAATACGAAAACCGAATGAAGAATAACTTTATGCTTGAAAAGTTACAATTCTTATGTTAAGATAATGAATTGTGATATGTTATACAAATTCCTTGCTCTTAGCGTTGACTAAGGGCCAGAGACCAAAAGGAGGTGCACAACAACTATGAACAAATATGAATTAGCCTTAGTTGTAAATGCGAGAATCGAAGATGAAGCTAGAACTGCTACCGTTGAAAAAGTAAAAGAGTACATTACTCGTTTCGGTGGAACAGTAACTAACATTGACGAATGGGGTAAGAAGAGATTAGCTTACGAAGTTCAGAAAATGAGAGAAGGCTTCTACTACTTCATCCAATTCGACGCTGATTCTAGTTGCCCAGGTGAACTTGAACAAAGAGTTCGTATTATGGATAACGTAATCAGATATTTATGCATTCGACAAGACGCATAATAAGGAGGGGATTCCCGGATGAATAATGTAATCTTAATGGGAAGATTAACAAGAGATCCAGAAGTGAGATATTCTCAAGGGGAAAGTGCTACAGCCATTGCACGTTTTAGTTTAGCAGTTGACCGTAGATTTAAGCGCCAGGGAGAACAGGATGCAGATTTTATCAATTGTGTTTCTTTTGGCAAGACTGCTGAGTTTGCTGAGAAGTATTTACACCAGGGTACCAAAGTGGTAGCTTGTGGTAGAATTCAGACAGGCAGTTATACGAATAAAGAAGGTCAAAAAGTCTATACAACTGATGTTGTAGTAGAAGAGGTTGAATTTGCAGAAAGCAAAGCAGCCAGCGAAAACAGAGGCGGCGGAATGGATTTAGGTTTCCAACCAACTTCTAGACCAGCTCCAAGCCAAGCGGCCGGAGATGGATTCATGGATATTCCTGACGGTATTGATGAAGAGTTACCATTTAACTAGCATTTAAAAATAAGGATAGAGGAGGTCATATTGTTATGCCATACAATAAAAGTGATAGAAACGATTCTCCTATGAAAAGAAGAGGCGGACG
Source organism: Bacillota bacterium (assembly GCA_023435505.1). Classification (GTDB taxonomy): domain Bacteria; phylum Bacillota; class Clostridia; order Lachnospirales; family Lachnospiraceae; genus KM106-2. The sequence continues at coordinate 2,937 of JAEYRR010000018.1, forward strand.
CAGACGTAAGAAAGTTTGTGTATTTTGCGCTGATAAAAATCATACAGGAATCGATTACAAAGATATCAATAAGTTAAAAAGATATGTATCTGAAAGAGGTAAGATTCTTCCTAGAAGAATTACTGGTAACTGCGCTAAGCATCAGAGAGCTTTAACAGTTGCAATTAAGAGAGCACGTCACATCGCTCTTATGCCTTACACAGTAGATTAATTAGAATTGGTCTGATCCTTACGGGTCAGACCTTTTTTTAAATTGAAAATTGTAATTCTTATCAGGATGTGCTAATATAGTATAATCATTAAACTAAAAGGAGTTGCTTATGGGACAAGATATGTATATGAAATTACAAAATGGCAGTGATGTGCGTGGTATCGCAATTACCAGTGGTTCTGAATTGCAGAATCTGACACCTGAGCTTGTAAAGAATATCGCTACTGCTTTTACGGACTATGTATCGAAGAAATATGATCTTCCTTATGATAAAGTAATGATTGGTGTGGGACATGATTCTAGATTGTCTGCTGAAAGTTTAAAGGCCGGTATTATAGAGGGCGTTACAGGTAGAAAGAGTATCTGTATGGACTGTGGATTGGTTTCTACTCCATCCATGTTTATGTCTACCATTTTGGAGGCTTCTGCCTTTCATGGAGCAATTATGATTACCGCCAGTCACCTACCTTTTAACCGCAACGGTATGAAGTTTTTTACCAAGGAAGGCGGATTGGAAAGCAAGGACATTAAAGCAATACTTCAGACTGCCTCTGAGCTTGAACAAACTGAGATTCAAGTCGACACAAAAGATGTTAGAACC
>JAEYRR010000085.1 GCA_023435505.1 Bacillota bacterium
TCTCCTTGGTATTATGATATAAATATCAAGGAGATTTTTTGATGGACGCACTCATTCTTAATATTTCTGATGGGTGCGTTTTTTAGTAAATGATTGAAATAACCACTACATATTTGGTAATATAATATTAACAGTCTACTTACAAAGGAGGTTTTTTATTGCCTATTTATTTACTAATCATTGCGTCAGTCATGTTTTTGTGCGTTGTACTGAATAAAATATCCAGTAAGCTTGGAATACCTATGCTACTAGCATTTATTCTTTTGGGAATGGTATTTGGGTCGGATGGCATTTTTAAAATACATTTTGATGATTATGACCTTGCAGAAAAAGTTTGTTCTGTTGCGTTGATATTCATTATGTTTTATGGAGGCTTCGGTACCAATTGGGAAGAGGCAAAACCTATTGCCGTAAAAGCAACCTTATTATCTAGCCTTGGGGTTGTTATGACTGCAGGAATCGTGGGGTTATTTTGCCACTTTGCACTTAGAATAAACTGGCTGGAAAGTTTGTTGATTGGTTCCGTCATAAGTTCTACGGATGCTGCTTCTGTCTTTTATATACTTCGTTCAAAGCGTCTTAATCTAAAATACAATACCGCATCTCTTCTTGAAGTGGAAAGCGGTAGTAATGACCCGTTTTCATTTATGTTAACGGCAATTATGATTTCTATCATATCAGGTAAATCCGGGGAAGGTAGTATTGCTTATCTAATCTTTGCTCAGCTTACCTATAGTATTCTTTTCGGTGTTGTCTTAGCAATTCTATTCTCATTTTTACTGGAGAGGATTCATTTTACCTCAGCTGGGTTTGATGCAATATTTGTTACTGCAATTGCCATTATTGCGTTTGCTCTCCCTGCAGCCATTGGTGGTAACGGTTATCTTAGCGCATATATTGTAGGGATTGTGCTGGGAAATAGGAGGATTAGGAACAAAAGGACCCTGGTCCCATTTTTTGATGGTATCAATGGATTAATGCAGATTGTTATTTTCTTTTTGTTGGGTTTGCTTTCTTTCCCTTCAAGGATTCCGCAGGTTATGTTAATATCTTTCTTCATCGCTATATTTTTAACCTTTGTGGCCCGTCCTATTGTCGTCTTTGCTATTTTAGCTCCATTTAAAAGTAAAGTATCACAGATGCTCATTGTCTCCTGGGCAGGTCTTCGTGGAGCAGCTTCTATTGTATTTGCCGTTATGGTCATGATGGGAGTTAAGACGGAGAATGATATCTTCCACATTGTTTTCTGCGTAGTTCTATTCTCCATACTTTTACAAGGATCTTTGCTTCCGTTCCTTTCCAAAAAGTTTGGACTAATTGATGTCAATGCAGATGTTATGAAGACATTTTCCGATTACACAGATGAATTACCGATTCGTTTTATTCAGGTATTTCTAAACGAGGATCATCCATGGTGTGGACATCCGGTAAAGGATATTATACTTCCTCCTGATACCTTACTTGTTTTGATACAGAGAGGAGAAGAAAAACTGGTACCTAAGGGGTCTACCATATTACACAGTACAGACATTCTTGTACTTAGTGCAAAATCACCGGAAGCCACAACCAGGATTGTATTGACGGAAAAAATTGTAGAGGAACATGATGCTCTCATAGGAAAGAAGATAAAGGAGATAAAATACAGTAAAACAGCATTGATTGCTGTGATAGTACGGAATAATGAAGCTATCATTCCAAACGGAGAGACCGTAGTTGAGGCGAAGGATCTGCTTGTCATACATCACGATTGTGATGATGAGAGCTTTGTATTTTAAACTAGAACTTTATTTGGAATATATTTACAACTACATATTGATTGTTTATAATAGTAGTATACTATATGTCATTCAATAGGTGGGGGTAAAAGTAAATGAGAAGGTGTTTCCTGCTCTGTCTTTGTCTGTTTTTTACCTGTCCGATTATCTCTTGTAAGGAGAAAACTGCATCTGTTCTCTCCTCGGATATCGAGATAATAAAAGTACCGAATGATACGAAAGTATTAGACAACCTGCAAGAGGTGGAAAAAAACGCTACACTTATTATAGAAGCTGTGGTGGAAAAAAATCTTGGGCAGAAAGTAGACAGCAGTGCCGACAACGAAGCGCAAAGGAAATTACCTGAGTACGGAGTTAGTAAATGGAACATAACAGTTACAAAGATATTTAAAGGGAATGCAAAGGTAGGAGATCAGTTGACCTTATTCATGGAATACTACCTGAAAAAGAAAGGTGAGGAAAAGGAAGAAATTATTACTTTTACAGCCCTTAAACCCCCTGTGATTGGACAGGAGTATATTCTATTTTTAAAGTATGATCAGAAAGAACAAGGGTATTGGCCGGTCTGTGACTATGAAGGAATGTTTCCGGAGCCGGACAGCGAGATAAGGGATAAGGTGAAAACAAAACAACTAAAACAGTCAGATTTAGAGGTTTACAGTGATGAGAACTTACAGAATCTTCTTCCTATCTACAGTAAGATTGTAAATAAGTACTTTCACTAGCAAGTAAACGAGAAGGTGAAGATTAGTTACATATACAAGGAGAATCAGTATGGAATACAAAACCTCAGTAATTGAAGAAATCAAATCTTGGTGTCTTAAGCAACCAGGTTCTTATGAGACAAGACCATTTGGGGAATATCCTATCTGTTATCGTGTCATGGGTAAGATATTTGCTCAGCTTAATCCTGAACCACACTTCTATAAAATAACAGTAAAGTGTAATCCTGGTCAGGCTTATATCTATCGCAGTCTGTATCCAGGTGTAGTGGTGCGTGGCTATCACTGTCCTCCAGTACAACAGCCCTATTGGAATACAGTAGATTTGAATGAATTTTCTGATAAGAATATGATATATCAGATGATTGAGGAAGCTTATGCTGAGACTATCAGTAAATTAACCAAGAAGGCGAAGACGCAATTGCCGGAGCTGGCTTCTCTTAGATTTATACATGTGGATGGAACAAACGAAGACTTTGCTTATTTGTGTGGAAGATTAGATCTTGCATTAGATGAGCTAGTAGGGAGCAGATTTAAAAGGAATGTATACAATCAGTACAATCTATTAGAGGACATACATGACAGTTTAGTAGTCTATAAAGATTCTAAACCAATCGGCTGTGGTGGGCTTAAAATGTATGATGCAGAACATGCAGAATTAAAACGGATTTATACAGAGCCGGGTTGTCGTGGCATTGGTCTGGGAGCGGAAATTGTCAGACGCTTAGAGGCACTGGCAAGGATACAAGGGTACCGTTATTGTGTATTGGAGACTGGAAAACCGTTGGAGGCTGCTTGCCATCTATATGAAAGATTAGGATATAAGGTGATTCCTAATTATGGACAGTATGCAGATATGCCACATTCTATCTGTATGCAGAAAAAAATATAAAATGTGGCATATTCTTATATAATTTCACCATTATTTTTCCCTGGCAGATGATATTTTACTAAACATCATCTGCCAGGGCGTTTTTCTATCCCCAAACCTGTAACCTATTAAAACCTTCCGTTAGTGTAGCAAATGGGCCTACAGGCGATTTATCTGTTCTCATTTGACCCAAATAATCCGTGTCAAATAGAATAGAAGTACCATCCGGTTTTTCGTATGGGGCTTCTGTAATGCGGGTCATCTCTAAGTCATATGAGTTCCTTAATTTTGTAGAATAATTAAGGAAACCTTTATCAATATTTAATTCTAGATACACCTTATCCCCATCAACTACAATCTTTGGCTTAGGATCTGCCGGATTTATGTAATTACTTTCCTCCTTATCAAAGGAGGTAGCGCCATTAAAGTAAGCATTACGGTTGATATAAGCAGGTTGATTAACATTAACGAACATTTCAAGATCTCCATTGCCAATGGAAGCAACTGCCTCCATGTACTCAGAAAGAGAAGTAGGAGAGCCGTTATAGCTGCTAGTTCCACAGGTATTGATCTCCATGCAGGCTTTATCTCCACCAACAAATATATTCTGGAAGAAACGATCGTCACCTCCATAGACTACTGTACTACCGGCTGCTTTTGTAGTGTGTGGAAAATGGTAAGGAGTAGAGCGGTCAAGTACGTTCTCTCTACGCATGCTGCCAAGACATAAGTTATTTACATACGCGCCACCCTGAGCTACATTATCAAAATTATAGTTAGAAGCGAAAATATTGTCATCCATCAGATAAGGCCCATGGGTAACTTCCATCATGATATCGTGATCGTTATTGTAAAAGAGATTCTTACTGATTCTTGTGCCCTGTGCCTGCCAGTCGAACCAGGTGCCAAGAGTGCAGTTATGAATCCGGTTATGATGCATATATACATCAATGGCGGCATGAAGTTTAACGCCTGCAATCTCATATCCGAAGAATTCATGCTTCTTTGCGATGTTATAGATGTGGTTGCCATAGATTTCACTGAATACACATCCCATATGACCAACAATACCGTTC
>JAEYRR010000140.1 GCA_023435505.1 Bacillota bacterium
ATACACAACACAACCTACAACAGAGTAGTGATGTGAGGGAACAAAATATACAAAAAGTATTACAGGTAGCGGTAAAGCAGATGAATCAATACGACTTAACTGTAGATAAAGAGTTTGAGGGAAGTTATGATATCAGAAATTCCCTCGGTATGTTACTGAGTGAACAGGCAAAAACCGCTAGACAGGAATATATCCTTGCTAGAAAGAATGGATTGTCTGAGGAAGAGGCATTGAAGCAATATATATCGGATGAAGCTTATCTTTCTTGGTATAACAAAATAACATCCGGTTTTGACAGTTTTTCTGATTAAGGAGAATGTATATGAAGGCAGTTCATACTTTACGTGGGAGCCAGAGAAGGTATTGGATCATAACTCTGGGATTGCAAAGTATAATCTTAATTATTTTTCTTTTCTCGTTTGGATATGCGGAGAGAATTAAAGAAAGGGATCTTAGAAAAATAAAAGCCATTCATAGCAATACAGCCGAACTGCTACAATATAATCTGCAGCATTATGCTATAAATACGTACAATATGTCATTAGAGCTACAGATGCTTATTGAAGCAAATCACCAGTCAGACAATTTATATGACATGATGTTTATAAAGCTTTTAGAATTTCAAGAAAATGCAAAGTCTACAGGTATATTTTTTCTTCCATCTCAAGAACTTGAGAATGAGGGACAGGAAAAAAACATAGGAGATATTTATCTAAGGGATATAGACCCCGAGGTATGTGCTCTTTATTACAAAGATATTTACCTTCATATCGGAAGCAGTAAAAGGACAAAAGAGTTTAAGATTCCGATTGATGCCACCTGGCAGGTAAGATTAAAAAATAAGTCGACACTTGAGTTATATAGTAAACCGGTAGAGGCATTTCTTGAAAAGAAGGATCCAGAAAAATGTGGATATTTTAGCAAAATTGGTAAATTGACCCCCAATGACGTAAGCGTATTAACCTATAGCGTGCCAATAACAGATAATAAGGGTACGTTGCTAGGGGTATTTGGAATAGAATTATCGGATTCCTATCTAAGAGATAGCTTATCTATCAAGAATACACCAGTTACTAATACCATGACTTTGTTGACCAATGATCCGATGAATCAGGTAAATTGGGAGGGCAGTTTGTTATGCGGATATTATGAGTCTATTATTAAAAAGAACTTGAAGAGTCTTGTATTTATAGCGAACGATGATGGTTCTTGGTATACAGAACTGGGCCAAGAAGAAATGACAGCCTATAAGACAGAGATTATTCTCTACAATAAGGATGTCTATTATAGCAATCAAAAGTGGTCATACTTTACTATTGTTCCAAAGGCACAATTAGACGCCAGTGCCAGAGAAGTGAAGGAAGTTCTGGTCATTAGTCTTTTGGTGAGTATTGCAATAACTATAATAAAGCTGGTCGTATTATCCTTCCAACTAATGAAGCCAGTTAGCAAAATGACAAAGAATCTAGAACTGGCAATAGAAAATAGTCATATGGAACTTACTCCGACCCATATTCGCGAGTTTGATACAATACTGGAACGAATTTTGGAATATGGGAGAAAGGAAGGTACCAGTTTACCAGTAGATTTGTTCGAAGAATTCATTTCTCGTACCCAAAGTCTTACTCCGACGGAAAAGGAAGTGTTCTCTTATTATATCGATGGGTGCTCTATTCAAGAGGTTGCGATGCTGATGTTTATCAGTATCAATACACTGAAGGTACACAATAAGCATATCTATGCCAAATTAGACATTGGGTCAAAGGATGAACTGAATGTTTATATAGAATTTTTAAAGAAAAGTCATATGCTGCACCGCATAGCTTTTATTAAAGAGAAACGAAATTAAAAATTGAATTGAATATTCTATCACAACCCCGTATAATAAGTAAACATAAGGTTACCATAAAAAGGACTTATTGGATGTTATTAGGCAATATAAATAATGGAGGTCTCTTATGAAGCAAGATATAATTAAGAATTATTTTCAAATGTGGATCGATAAGAACAGGACTGGTTTTGATGAGGTATTTAGCGAGAACGTGTACTATAGTGAGAGTTTCGGACCAGAATACGAGGGTCTGTCTCAGGTAAAACAGTGGTTTGATGAGTGGATAGTAAAAGGTACTGTGTTAGAATGGACAATTACCCGGTACATAGAGAAGGATAATTTATCTATATTAGAATGGTATTTTGCATGCGAGTATGATGACAGTGTAGATGCCCTAAATGGAGTTTCCATAATTGAGTGGAATCAAGATAATAAGATAATTTCCGTAAAGGAATTTCAATCAAAGGCCATGCATTATAGACCATATTAGTAGATGTTAGATGTCTATCTTGTAATTTTTCCTCCTAAAATGATATAATTAATAATATATGTAATAATTAGCTTTTTTTGGGGGAATACACTAATGGCTATCGAAATCTCATATCTTTTTGTTGTAATGTCAGTTATAGCAGTATGCTGGGTGTTATTGTGTAGTTTACAGGAACAATCAGAAATAAGGCTATAACTGGCTTTTTGTATTGTTTAGTTTATCCAGTTTGCCCTGAGATGGTATCCTGTAGGAGGTTATAATGTATAATATCTTAGTAGTAGATGATAATAAAACAAATCTGCAACTGGTCAAGCAAGTTCTCACCCCGAGATAC
>JAEYRR010000145.1 GCA_023435505.1 Bacillota bacterium
TTCCACACTTTGAAAACCCAAATCAAAGGCAACATCAATGATCCGGCAGTTCTCATTTTTTAATCGTAGGGCTGATTTAGACAATTTTAATCGTCTGATATAATCAGATGGCGTATAACTAGTATACTCTTTAAAAAGGCGGTATGAGTACCAGGGAGAAAATAAGGATACTTTGGCTAAGTCAGCTAAATTAATATTTTCATGGATATGATTCTCTATATACTCCTGCATTCTTTGCACTGCTAAAATTTGCTCCTTCATACTGCTCTCCCTTCTAATTTTTCTTACCGTATAACATCTAAGACTATAATACTCCTGTTTTTTCTTGGAATCCACATTATTATCTTACCTGACGTGCAATAATCTATCTCGACTTTTTTTGCTATCTTTGCTTCATGTTATAAAAGAAGCAGACTAACACTGTTACCTGTTAGTCTGCTTCTCCTATGATTGCTATTTTTTATTAATATTGTTCTGCCTTCTCTTTATATTCCTCTAATAGCTTATTCCAGTCTAAATAGCCAATATCCTTTCGGTGATCTGGTAGCTTATACTTTTTATCCAAATATCTACTTAAGTAGGAAGAAACCTTAGTTGCCCCTGAAATATTTAGATGGTCACCTCTATCTCTGGTATCCAAAGTCCAATCGATTAAGATTATTTTATTCTTTAGATTCATATCCAGATAGGCAACTTTATTTTTCTTGGCAAAAGCCGCTACACCATTATGCCGTCTGTAGCTCCAATTTTTAATACTTGGTGTGCTGACAAAAATAAGCTCTGTATTATGTGCCTTACATAGTGCTATGATATCCTGTAAACAATCCTGATTTAGTTTAGGAATCTGTGCTACACTCTTCGTCTTTTTCATATAATCTTTTATTTCTGCTGGCTCAACCTCATTGTGTGGGATATATCCCTTAAAGGCACTTTCTGATTCCAATGCGATATCTCCAATAAAGTCATTAGGACGTAGTAATTTCCATCTATCATGAAACTTTATAATTGGTATTTTTCTACCAATTTCCGCACCTATATAATTGTTCATATTAAATTTTCGATAAATTGCATTTGTCTCTAGGATAACAACCTTCGGACTTTGGGTTTTAAACGTCTTCTCTATAAAATCATAGGAATCAAAAAGAAACTGTCCGCTAGTTGCACACACATAAGAGGTAAAACCTCTCTCCTCCCACATCCTCATTGGAGAAATTGAACTATAGGTCTCACTGTCTCCTACAATCAAAACATCAATGGAATTCTTAGGTTCATTGTCGATGCCATATGCAGCCATATCACTGGTCCTATAATTCTTATTCCCGCTTTTTGGCAAAAACAGAAAAGAGGTCGCTGCCATAAGTACAGAAAAGATAAGGAGAAAAATCACACAACGTACTATTAATCTAACATTTTTATTCATTCGTTCCCCCCTAAAAACTTGCATACATCGGCTCTACTGGATAATACCCAGTACCATATGCACCAAATATAATAATAAAAAATATAAGTGCATAGTAAAGAACCCAGCGTACTACAATATTCTTCTTCCCAATCTCTTCCCTAATAGCAACTCCACGCTCTCTTAAGATTCCAACCACTAACACGATACCAAGTGTTAATGCCACAATAATATAATCCGCTTTATCCATTCCGATTTTAAAAAGTGAACCATTACTTATGGATGCGAAGGAAAAGTTGGTTACCATTTTCTTAAACATAGCTAAGCCAACGTCTAATCCGTCTGCCCGAAAGAACAATTCCCCTATATTGACAAGTATAAAAGTTCTTACTATCTGCCATCCCTTATATGGAATACTCTGCCGATTAATGTGTAATTTAGAAGTACTCCATTTTACTAAAGGCTCTATCATATTACCTGATAATATTAAAACAAAATGATACATACCAAAAAAGATAAACTGCCAACCTGAGCCATGCCAGAGTCCGTTACAAATCCAGACACAAAACAGAGCAATCGCACCTGCAATCAAAGGTCCAAAGTGATTTCCAATATGCTTTCTCGCTTTTGTAGTAATTTTCTTCATTTTCTTAGTCATAGTTACAGGATAGAAAATGTAATCCCTAAACCAGGTACCCAGTGTAATATGCCATCTGGTCCAAAACTCCGATATTGTTTTTGAAAAAAATGGCTGTCTGAAGTTCTCAGGTATTTTGATTCCAAAAATCTGACTGGTTCCTATGACTACATCCATTGTACCGGAAAAGTCCATATAGAGTTGCATCGTATAGCAGAACATAGCAATGGCGATAACTCCTCCATCTAATCTGTCATATTCACGATAAACATTTTTTATAAATTGATTCAACCGATCTGCGATGACCATCTTCTTCATTAAGCCAAACAAGATTCTCTGCAAGCCCATGGTCAAATTGTGATAAGTAATTCGATGCCCCTCCCAAAGTTGTGAAGCTGTCTGAGCATAACGGCAAATAGGGCCTTCCATAATTTGTGGAAAAAAGGCCATAAAAAGAGCAAGTCTTCCAATATTCTTATCTGCCTTATTTGTCTCTCGATATACGTCCAGTATATAGGAAACAGCTTGAAGCGTATAAAAGGAGATTCCAATAGGTTGTAATAAGTCTGGAATAGGAATCTTGAAAGGTATATTTAATACCTCAAAAAGTGAATTAATATTGGTACCGAAGAAACCAGAATACTTTACAACCACCAATATTCCAATATGTAATATAACACCGACAGTTACAACAATCCGCTGTTTACGCAGATATAACGCCTTGATTTGTTTCTTCTCTCCTTTTTGTGCACTACCTAGTAATTGATTTCTCTCCTCCTGCAAGGAAGATAACCATAACCCCAAATGGTGTATGGACATAGTGGAAAACAGTAGATAAATTAATAGTTCTCCGCTGATTATCCAAAAGAATAGGTAACTGGCTCCCAATAAAACTTTCCATCGGTGCCTTTGAGGCATTAGGCTATATACCAGAATAAGAGCTGGCAAAAAAATAGCCATGTACGTAAAGGAGAAGTAAGAAGACATTATTACTCTTCCTCCTGAAGCTTCACAATCATGTTCCACATAGCCTCTACTGAGTTAAAATTAGCAGGAATTATCTCAACAGTAGGGATGGTAATATCAAATTCTTCTTCTAATTCTGCAATTAATGATAAAATGGATAAAGAATCCAAATGATGTCCATCGATTAAGTTTTTACAAGTCTCATAATCAACCTCAGGTTGTATTTCCTCTAGAATTTCAATTAATCTTTCCATCTTTATTTCTCCTTCTCATAATTTGGTGTATTAATAATATCTGTACTTACATGATTACGAACAGATTTTATTTTTTCAGTCTGGTCCATGATCAAAATCTGTGGTAATTCACGACTTAAAAACAGCGAAATCCCTTCCGTCATACAATATGCCCCGGTATTTGCAAAAGCAAATACATCTCCAATCTTTAAATCAGCGATCGGTAACTGTTTTACCAAAATATCATTTACGGTACAAAGGGAGCCACACAAATTCCAGTTCTTGGACTCTGCAACATTCCTTGGTGGATAGATTTGAATATAAGGTACCTTCATCGCCATAGATTGGCCATAATAGACAAGATGATGAATCCCACCATCTAATATGGCATAATTCTCATTCTTGTTTTCCTTTAAATCTACTACTTTTGTCAGATACGTACCACAACTGGCTGCTATACTTCTCCCTAATTCTAGGAACATCTTTGTCTTATATGTCATTTGATGTAGAAGCTCTGAGAAATCAGCTAAGAAGTCAAGCTCCTCAAATTCCTCTGTCTGAAAATAGGCAACTGGGAAACCTGGACCAAACTCCAACTCTTTCGTTTCAAATCCAAAGTCCTGGGACAGGGATACCATCACCTTATCTACATATTCCAGTTCTCTCTTTAATTTTTTAATAGATTGCTTCTGTGTACCTGAAAAATACTGAAGCCCTCTTATCTCTATATGACTAAGCGTCTCTCTCTTTCTTATAATTGCTCTGACTTCATTCTCATTCAATCCAAACTGGTTACCACTTGTCAATCTTAATAGAACCTGCACCTTTACATTGCACTTCTTTGCAACACTCTTTATAAGCTTTAGTTGCTGTAAGGATTCCACTGTATAAAGTCCAACATCCTCTCCACCCATAATTAAGTTCTTAATGAATGATGGTGTCTTATAGAC
>JAEYRR010000164.1 GCA_023435505.1 Bacillota bacterium
GCCTTATATGGACTTCCTTTTTTGGATCTTACGATTTCAGATCCAAGTTTAGAAGAAATATTTATGCATTTCTATGAAAAGGAGGAACAGTAGATGGTATTTTTAAAGCATGAATTTAAAATGAATATAAAATCACTTATTATATGGAGTAGTTCCGTGGGAGCCATGGTATTTGTGATGTTGCTTATCTTTCCTACAATGAAGGATGAATTAGATGGAATGACAGATATGTATGCTAACTTAGGGGCTTTTTCTTCCATGTTTAATATGGAGACTTTGCAGATGGGAACAGTTATGGGCTTTTATGGGATTGAAGCAGGAGCTATGATTGCCCTTGGTGGCTCCATGTTTGCAGCTATTCTAGGAGCTGGAATCTTAGCAAAAGAGGAAGCAAACCATACCACTGAATTTATTTATATCACACCGAATAAAAGACCCGATTTTATCACCCAGAAGCTGTTAGCAACAGGTGTTTTGATTCTCGCATTTAATATACTCTGCTTACTTTGGAGTTTAATAGGTTTGGCTATTATAGGAGAGAAGGTTGAGTGGGAAAAGCTGTTACTATTCCACCTTGCGCAGTTAATCATGCATTTTGAGATTGGGGCAATTTGTTTCGGTATCTCAGCATTTATGAAAAAAATGAATATTGGACTGGGGATTGGAATCTCGCTTCTCTTATATTTTGTACATCTGATTGGTAATATTACAGATTCGGTAGAAAAGGTTCATTATATCACTCCTTTCTATTACAGTGATGCAGCTACTGTTTTTAAAGATGCATCCATACCGGTATGGCATCTGTTAATCGGTATAATCATAACGATTGCTGGAATAACAGCTGCCTATGCAAAATATACTAGAAAGGATTTAAGTATATAGCCGAAAAAGGAGGAAATAGTTTGAAGATACAAGGTGTATATAAGCATACGGAAGAATTGACGTTGAATGACTGGTTAGCTGTGGACAGAACCAGGCTGGCCAATGAACGCACCCATTTATCTTATATGAGAACTGTAGTCACTATGGTAGTGGCTGCCATTACGATATATAACCTTCTGAAAGGACCAGGGGGAATCATATGTGCTGTGATTCTTATTGTCTCTTCTGTATATTTTTTTATCCGTGGCACCAGAATATGCAGCGTAGTAGATAAAAAGCTAAATAGTCTGTACGATGAAGATGAATAAACTGCACCTATAAGAAGATAAGTATTTTGTGTTTTCTTCAAATCTGTGTATAATATACCTTATGTTATAATATTAGTGAGGAAAACAAAAATGAGTAAAAAAACAGTTGTAATTGCAGAGAAACCATCTGTAGGCCGGGATATCGCCCGTGTGTTACGTTGCAATAAGAAGATAAATGGAGCTTTGGAAGGGGATACCTATATTGTGACCTGGGCTTTAGGCCATCTTGTGACCTTGGCAGACCCAGAAAGCTATGATAGCAAATATAAGGAATGGAAATTAACAGACCTTCCTATGCTACCGGGCAAACTGCAGTTAGAGGTAATTAGACAATCAGCTAAGCAATATCAGGCAGTGAAAACCCAGTTGAAAAGAGAGGATGTAAGCCAGGTTATCATAGCGACTGATGCTGGTAGAGAGGGTGAGCTAGTAGCCCGCCTTATTTTAAACAAAACAGGAATCAGAAAACCAATCAAGCGTCTGTGGATTTCCTCCGTAACGGATAAGGCAATCAAAGAAGGCTTTGCCCATCTGCGTGACGGAAGAGACTATGATGATTTATATTATGCTGCTTTATCCAGAGCAGAGGCGGACTGGCTGGTTGGAATTAACGCTACGAGAGCCTTAACTTGTAAATACAATGCCCAACTGTCCTGCGGTAGGGTTCAGACTCCGACTTTGGCTATGATAGCCAAGAGGGAGGAAGAGATTCGTAATTTTGAGCCAAAGAGCTATTACGGCTTAAAGGCAAAAGTGACCGTTTCCAATAAGCAGTCCGGCAGGAATCTAACCTTACTTTGGATGGATAAGAATACAAAGAGTAGCAGAAGTTTTGGCAAGCAGAGAATGGAACAGTTATCAGAGAGCTTAAAGGATGGACATTGTGTAGTAAAAGCCGTTACGGTTTCTGAAAAGAGAAAGCCATCTCCACTCTTTTATGACTTGACAGAGTTACAAAGAGATGCCAATCAGCGATTCGGCTTTTCAGCAAAGGAAACCTTAAATATCATGCAACGTTTATATGAGAATCATAAGGTTTTAACTTATCCACGGACAGATTCTAGGTATATCTCCAGCGATATTGTAGATACCCTAAAGGAGAGACTTAAGGCTTGTAGCATCGGACCTTACCGTCAGTTTGGTAATGGATTATTAACGCAGCAATTTAGTACTAAAGCCGCTTATGTGAATAATCAGAAGGTCAGCGATCATCATGCCATTATTCCTACAGAGCAGTTCGTCAATCTATCTAATATGACCAATGAAGAAAGAAAGATATATGATCTGGTAGTAAGGAGGTTTTTTTCCACCTTATCTGCGGATTATGAATACAGTCAAGTAACAATTGAGGCAGAGATTAAGGGGGAACTCTTTACCACGAAAGCCAATGTGCAAAAAAAGATGGGCTGGAAGGCAGTATATGCTGGGGAGTCAGCCTTGGAGGAAGAGGAAGAAGGAACTACCAGTGAAGAGGATACATTAGTTGTTACTCAGATCAAAAAAGGAGACAATTTATTTGTTCATGATATCCTCCTTACAGAAGGCAAAACGAATCCTCCTGCTCCTTTTACTGAGGCCACTCTGCTTACTGCCATGGAGCAC
>JAEYRR010000170.1 GCA_023435505.1 Bacillota bacterium
ATACAGGATATAATAGAATGTAATCGTATTTTGCAGGAAAAAGGATTCACTGATAGAGTTCATCTCCGGGATGCCTGTGGAAAGCAAACTATGTGGATGGAATCACAAAGTAATGGTCAATCAAACAATCAGACAGAGGAACTATATCAGTGTCTGGAGAGTTATTTTACAGAGAAAGGATTATCCATACGCTACAGTGAAGATAAACTTAACTTTTGGGTGGATTAAAGAATGATTAGTAGGCTTCCTATTTGATAGGAAGTCTATTTTTGTCATATCTATGGGAAAATATGTGATTAAATGACATTATATTATATTGCAAATTCTCGAAAAAAATGGTAAAATATAGTAAATACAGATATTATTGCCTATGGGGAGAGTGAAGTAATTATATCTAATATTTTCATAATATAATTTTTTTTGACTAATGACGAGTTGTTTTAGTGCAGCAGCAGTCAGGTACATGTAAGGAGGATGAGATATGAGAAATATGTCTATTAACAAAAAAGTTTTACTTCCTATTTTTCTCTTGGCATTAATTGGTTTGGTAGCTTGTTTGTTTGGTTTAAACAATCTATCTGCGGTTCAGAATGCCAGCAATAAGATTACGGGTACATATTTAGAAAGTATCATGAATCTAGACTCTCTGTCGGAAGATTTTGTTACCTTGCAGAAACAGATGCTGCAGCATTGCATAGCGAAACCTAGAGATAAGGGCAATGTAGAAGTATATATGAAGATAACAAAAAATAGTGTTAGCTATTACAAAGATCAATATAAGGCCACTGGATTAAATGATAAGGAGCAGGCTAAATACGACGAATTTGAAGAGAAGCTGCTCAAATATCTGGATACTTATGACGTTACTTTGAAAATGAGTAAGGATGGGGATGAAGAAGGGGCTATACTAAAGACCAACAGCGAACTGACTACGATGTCTGATGACATCAACTCCCTTTTGGATGACTTAAGAACCTTAAGTAAGAAAAGTATTACTGATGCAAAGGAAGCCCAGGCCTCCCAGTATAATAACTCTATCTTAGTCACCAGTGTTATGTTTATTCTTATTTGTATCCTTTTGGTGATTACGGTAATAGGTTGTCGTATCTGGATTGTACGCCCTCTTCGTAAATCTGAAAAGGAACTGAAGCAGATTGTTGCAAGTATCTCTGATGATAGAGGGGATTTAACAGAAAGACTTACTTATTCTTCTAAAGATGAGATTGGACAGTTAACCAAGGGCGTAAATATGTTTATTGAGACGCTACAAAAAGTGATGGGTAAAATTATCGAGAATACTGGAAAGATGACAAGCATTGTTGAGAGCGTAACCCAAAGCATAGCCAATGCCAATGAGAATGCCTGTGATGTTTCGGCAGTTATGGAAGAACTTTCTGCTACAATGGAGGAGGTATCTGCTACAACAGTTGGTCTGACACAGGATGTTTCTAACGCCAGTTCTGAGGTAATGAACATCGCAGAGGAATCAGAACGTTTGAATCGATACGCCATGGATATGGAGAAACGAGCTGAGTCTTTAGAGAAAAATGCAGTAGAAAATAGGGAAAATACAGCTAATGTGATACATGGGATTGTTGTTGCCTTAAAACGAGCAATTGAGAACAGTAGTAGCGTGGAACAGGTAAATTTGCTTACCGGTGATATACTTAGTGTCTCCGGAAAAACAAATCTCTTGGCACTAAATGCTGGAATTGAAGCGGCTAGGGCTGGAGAAGCAGGAAAAGGTTTTGCTGTACTTGCAGAAGAGATTAGGCAATTAGCTGAAAGTACAAAGATAACTGCCAATAAGATTAAAAAAATAAATGAAATGGTAATATATGCTGTTAAGGAGTTGGTGGAAGGCTCCAATAGTATTATAGAATATGTAAATACAACTATTTTACCAGATTATGATGGGTTTGTATCGATTGGTGAGCAATATAAAACAGATGCTGTCTATGTAAGTGATACTATGCAACAATTTACCGAAAAATCCTCCGTATTGAATACACGGATGCAGGAGATGGATGGTGCAATGCAGAATATCATGAAGGTTATGGAAGAAAGCTCACAGGGTGTTGTGACAGCCGCTACAAGTACCAATAGTCTGGTAGAACAGATGAACAATGTGGGAACTCAGATGGGATCAAACCGCCAAGTGACGGAGAGCTTAAAGGAAGAAGCAGACAAATTTATTACAATATAAGTAAGTAATATATAGAATTCCAAAGAAGTAGGGCAACTCGCCCTACTTCTTTTTATAGTTGAATTCATAGCTGCAGTAATTGCTTTTTGCATGGAATATTGTAGAATGATTCTTACTAAAGTGAAAACTTGCTAGGGTAGAGTTGCTTTCCTTTATACAGTCGGTCATACAGCCTTTTTTAGGAGATCGAAGAGGAAGAGGAGTTGTAGGCTTTAACTTGACATCTAGTCTGTATTGTCCTTGGGTAAGGATCAGTCTCTTCTCGGAAAGTACCCTTATATTTACTCCTTTATAGGTTGCAAGACGGTA
>JAEYRR010000174.1 GCA_023435505.1 Bacillota bacterium
GACCTGTTGTCTCGGCAACGGCCTGACCAAGTAACATAGTTGACATGATGTTACCTTTTGCACCTGGGTTACGTCCAACTGCAGAAGCACCATAACCAGCAGCGATACCTTGTCCAATACCAGGTCCGATACCTGCGATCATAGCGATGCCGGCACCAATAGCAGAAGCTGCTTTAATAATATCTGTTCCTGTAATAACGTCCATAATAAATCCTCCTTAAATGTAAATACTATCGAATGTTTTTTGTTTTCTATTCCTCATCAAATGTTTGAGCAATAAATACCATGGTTAACATACAGAATACGTATGTCTGAATCAAACCTGAGAACAAGTCAAAGTATGCATGTAAGAATGCAGGGTAAATAAGGGTTAAGAACCATGGTAATAAGCCATAAATCAAGCCCATCATTACCGTACCTGACATAATGTTACCAAACAGACGTAAGGATAGTGATAATGGTGTTGCTAATTCACCAATCAGGTTGATTGGAAACAAAATTGGGATTGGTTTAAATAATCCTGTTAATCTTCCAAGTTTTTGATACTTAATACCATTGTACTGAATAAGCACAAAGGTAATCAGACCCAAAGGTAATGTTACACCATAATCCGCTGTTGATGGTCTTAACAAGAATAAACCTGCCAAATTGGCAAACACGAGAAAAACAAACAAGGTTCCAATATAATTGGCAAATTTCAAGTAATGTTTTTCGCCCATATTATCTTTTGTCAGACCATCTACTTTTTCTACAATCAGCTCAATGATATTTAAAAATCCACCAGGAGCCTTTGTAGGGTCAGCTCTCCGAATTGCTATATTGGCGGCTATTGCAAACCCAATTATCACAATCATGACAATTAAAATAGATACATGGGTATTTGTAAGATATACATCATGCCCAAACAGGGAATATCTGAAATATCCATCAATACCGATACCTAAACCGCTACCACTAGTCTGCTCGGCACTCTCAGTTGCTCCCTGTGCTAATAATAGGGCAAACTGACTTCCCACTGTCTCACCTTCCTTTGTTGATTATTTTAAACTATATCAAGCTAAAACTTTGTGGATAAGTGGCTGTATAAATGCGCAAAGCTTTAAACTTAGCAGGCCGAATAAGATACCTACTACACTAAACAGCTGTGGCCACAATACCCCTACTGCCAGAGCAACCCCCATAAGGGCCATTCTAACAATTGATGCTGTAACAGAATAACGAGTTGCTCTCTTGCCTTCCATATCAACTGATTTCCCCAGTGTATAATACATCTGGAATAAAACAATGAGTGCAACTATGCTGCCAAATAAAACACCCAGAATATACGCTAATTTGTTACTAGCTATCAACACACCAATGGTTCCTACTAAAAGAGTACCAATGAGTAAGCCAATAATCATCTCCATTAACGTTTGCTTCTCTTCTCTCATGATAACCTGCCTTTCACTATATTATTCTTAGTATCACTCTCACTCCCGACCTCAGCAGATGAGGACTGCCTATTATTACGGCATTCCTGTTTCAATCCTTCCATATACTTAAGTTCTGCGTCTTCTCTAGCTTTGTCCTTGGCATAAAACTGCTTTGTCAACACATATACATTACGAAAAGCTGCTAAGATTCCTAAGATAAGAAAAATGATAAACCATATGCCAGTCTGAAAATAACGATCCAGCTGATATCCTATAAATATAGATAAAAAAATAGGTGCCAGCATGGTAAGCCCAATTTGGGTTATCATTAGGATGCCTTTTATAACATCATTATTTTTTTTCATTCCATTCACCTCAGCAATCAACAGTATCTATTATACCATTATTCATCAAATTGTCTATTATTTTACTATTTTACGTGATATTGTCTATTAATTTGCTATAATTTAGTATTGTTTATATATTTTTGCACATATTTACTTCGCACCTTTCTCCTATGATACATATCATGTGTTTGTCAATTATTCTTTATTCGTACAGTGATTAAAACCAACGTGAAGAGTTAAGGGTTGTTGAGAAAAAACGACAAAAAAACTAAGATTATATATCTAAAATCTTCATTAAATGGTATAATCGTAAAAAGCCCTTATACCTGAAGGAGGTTCTGTATGAATAAAGACATGAATTTATATCGGAAACGACTTATTCCTAAGGAACTGATTGCCTTGGATGATGACACCATAGTCTATGTAGATAACCAGCAAATGATTACCCGTTGGAACAGCATAAAGCCCAGGAAAGACATTGCTTATGGCTGCTCCGCCTATCTTTTTGACAAGGGCTACAAAATAAGCAAGGTATTCGACCATAACAATCAATTGGTTTATTGGTACTGTGATATTATTAACCACTCCTATGAGGTCTCTCACAATTCCTTGATTGTAACCGATTTGCTTATAGACATTGTTGTTATGACAGATGGAAGTGTTAAGATTCTGGATCTGGATGAGCTTGCTGAAGCACTGAAGCAGGGCTTACTTTCTACACAAGAAGCCTGTCAGGCATTAGAAAAATCAAATTCTCTTCTAAGAGATATCTATGAAGGAAGATTCAAAGAGTATCAGACTTTAGTAGAAAAGTATGTATAAAGTACATAAAAAAAGAGGTAGCTTAATGTGGCAGCTTCCTCTTTTTCTCGTTTCTCTATTCCTCTATCATGTTGATTCGTCTAAGATGACGTTCATCATTGGAGAATTCCGTATTTAAAAATGTATCTACAATCTTTAATGCCAGGCCTGCACCAACTACTCTACCGCCCATGGCTAAGATATTCGCATCATTATGTTCTCTTGTTGCCTGCGCACTAAAGCAGTCATGGCAAAGTGCACATCTGATTCCTTTCACCTTATTGGCTGTAATGGAGATTCCAATCCCTGTACCGCAGATTAAGATTCCCTTCTCACATTCCTTGTTGGCTACTGCGTGTGCAACTTCCTTGGCATAAAGCGGATAATCGCAGGAATCTGCAGTATTCGTTCCAAAATCCTTATAAGGAATATTTCTCTCCTCTAAATACTCTTTTATCTCCTGTTTCAGAGCAAATCCACCGTGGTCTGATCCTATTGCTATCATTTTGTGTCCTCCTCGTGTATTTTATATATAGTCTTTTTCACTAACTGAGAAAGCTCATTAAAACAATCCTCATAATCTAAAAGTGAACCTCCATAAGGATCTATCACATCACCATTAAGATCTACAAATTCTTTAATAGTATATACTTCATCCACATTCTCATACGTCTCATAGATATGCTGCTTTTGTTTTTCCGTCATAGTCAAAAGTAAGGTCTTCTCTGTGATATCTTCTTGCAAGAGAGGAGCTGCAGTGTGGTTGTCTATAGACAGGTCGTTATTTTTTAACACTGCACATGCCTTTGGGTTGGCCGGTTCTGGAAACAGTACAATGATTCCCCTGGATACCACCTCAATATCTCCCACATTTTCCATACGTTTATAGATTGCCTCCGCCATAGGGCTTCTGCAAGTATTGCCTGTACAAACAAATATCAGCTTATCATACTTCATAGCCACTTCTCCTTATCGTGTAGTCACAATTTTGTTAGTAAGCATCCTAATTCCTATTACTATTCTGCTTCGTCTAATCTTACTATCTGATACCCTGCTGCTTTTAGTAGGCGATTCATAATTGCCTGTCCAAACCCATCCTCTTCAAAACTCTCCCCATATATAATATCTACCTGTAAATCATCAAAGTCACGAAGCACTGCATATAGACTGTGCGCTATACTGGTCTCATCCTTCCTAGTACCAATGGTCCTTACAATGCCATCCGTATAGTAATCCCTGGTTTCCTCTGTTGCAATGATACCTACTGTCTCTCCCTCAGACAGTTTTTCCCTGGTTAGATTATTGATGTGGGCAACGACCTTCTTAAGTTCTCCCTGGAAAATAGTTAAGTCTCCCTTTGGTGCATAGTGTTTATATTTCATTCCCGGTGCCTTAGGTTTAAAGTTTTTATCCTGATTCTTTGCCAAAATAGCAGAGTCAATGGTTACTGTTCCTAACACCTGTTCTAACATTTCCTTGGTAATATATCCGGGGCGTAATATCATTGGATACTCAGAGGTAAGATCTACTATCGTGGATTCTATACCAATCCCAACCTGTCCACCATCTAGGATCATCTGAAGCTTTCCATCCAGGTCCTCTAGAACATGCCTAGCCATTGTAGGACTTGGCCTGCCTGAGGTATTAGCACTAGGAGCAGCAATATAACAGCCGGAAGCTTTAATAAGTCCAAGGGCAATCTCATCCTTTGGCATACGGATTGCTACTGTGTCAAGTCCACCTGTAGTGCCATAGGGTACCTTACTGCTTTTCTTTAATATCATAGTCAGTGGGCCAGGCCAGAATGCCTGTGCCAGCTTGTAGGCACTGTCTGGGATATCAACCGCCAACTCCTTTAAGCTGTCCACCTCTGCTATATGCAGAATAAGGGGATTATCACTAGGACGTCCTTTGGCTTCATATATTTTTCTGGAAGCCTGTTCCTGTAAGCCATCTGCACCAAGTCCATATACCGTCTCTGTGGGAAATGCTACTAATCCTCCCTGTCTAATAATATCGCCAGCCTGTTTCAATATATTCTTATCAGGATAACTCCTGTCTAATGTCTCAACTATTGTTTTCAACGCCTAATCAACGTTCCTTTCTTCACGGCAAATCGTCTATTTTGAACCCTTTTTCTGCATTATAGCACTTCTTACGGGACATGGCAAGAAAACAAGGCCCAGTAACACTTTACCAGGCCTTACCAAAGTTCTTTTGTTGCCTTAGAGAATCGTCTATAAAACTGTGAGTAAAAATCTTCATCTGCCTCATAGGGAAGCAGGAAGAAATTCTGTAATATGTATATATTAATCTGTTTGATCAAAATGTCTTCTAGCCCAGCCATGATTTTATGTTGAATATGTAAAATAAAATAATGCCAGTCACAGACATACTTTTCATATCTCTCTAGTTCAGGAATCCCAAGCCACTGCTTTATCTGAACCTTTGTCTTATCCGGAAATGGGCATTCGTTAACCTGTAGAATATAATGAAAACTGTTATTCTCATAATAGCGCCCAAGTGGAAACAAACGGCAAAATCCCGGACGAAAGCTATGAATGGTACAACGGCCTGCTTCATCCAAAAAACCACATCCGCCCTGTGCTGTAT
>JAEYRR010000182.1 GCA_023435505.1 Bacillota bacterium
ATAATCCTTACTAAGGTTTTTCACTTCAATCATATTCATACTTAATTCCCCGCACTTTCGTATTTCTTTAGGCCAAGTTTAAAGAACAACCCTGCTACCACCATAACCAATATTCCAACCAATAAAGTAAGTCCCGTTGCCCCTGTAAACTGGGCATATGTACTCTTGATTCCAAGCATATCAGACACTGGGTAAAAACTCACCCATCCAATCGGGATTATATACGTCAATATAAATTGTAAGCTTTCCGGATACATAGAAAGGGGATACATTGTGGTTTTGTCGAAAATCTCCTGCGTGTACATACCAAAATTGTTGGCGCTTCTTGTGAAAAAGGAAGTGGTGCCCAATAAGATGTATATCCCACCTCTGATTAAGGTAGCTCCTACAATAAGTGCCAGAAGAGTCATTATGTTTCCAAAATTCCACTGGAACCCAACTTCATGGCATCCATATCCAAATACCAGGATTCCAGGTATTAAATCCGTTAGTCCAATCACATTAATCTGAGTAAAGAAGAATTGATACAATACACTAAGGGGTCTTGTCAGATATCGGTCAAACTCGCCTTCTAACACAAAGTACCCCATAAACCAACCTTGAATGAAAAATATCATAGAGAGGGCATGTGTGATTACAGAAAGCCCATATAAGAAGGCTAACTGTCCAAAATTCCAACCATTAATCTGTCCAAATTCCTGTACCACAAATTGTATCGTGGCAAAACCCACAATAAACTGGATCGGATTTGACAGGAGCCATCCCAATATACTCGACGGATATTCTGTAATGGTAAGAAGGGCTTGTTTTATACATACTCTTGTTACATCCAGGTAATGGAGCAGAGATTTTATACATTTTTTCATTTTCTCAACCTCCCTGAATCATAATCTTGCCTGTGATTTTTTTCTGCATATATCTATACAGTAAGGATAAAGCAATCATCCAGACAAACTGAATCAATAGCCCGCGAACCAAAGATTCTGTTGTATATTTACCGATGTATATGTCTAAGGGCATTTGATAGAGGTATACAAATGGCAACGCCTGAAGTATCCCTTGAAACCAGTCTGGGAAAAACCAAATTGGTATAATGCTACCTGATAACAATCTGATTAGATGCCGTTTCACCTGGATTAAAGCATCCATCTCAATGACAGAAAACGCCAACATTCCAAACAGAGCAGCCAGGAACCAATTTAAGAAAAATGCCATCGTTAAGCTTCCCATAAATAACAGAAAGCCTGTTATACTGCCAGGCGTTGGCAGCTTTATTAAAAGGCTTCCTATCAGAAAAATCGGTAATAGATTCTGAAACACTAATGCCGTTACTCCGCCAAGGTTTTCCGCAAAGAAAACTTTAAAGAGATTGACTGGCCTTATCATATCAATGGCAATCGTGCCCTGTCTAACACTAAGTGTGATTCTCCGTTCCACGTTAGTGGTCAGCACTACTGATATCATGGAAGAAAGCACTGTATATGTAAGCATCGTATCCACTGTGACTCCCTGCACTGAATCTGCATTTTTAAATAAAGCTCTCCAAAAAAATGCCGATGCCACCATGATAATCGACTGCATAATAATATTGCCATACACTTCAAACTTATAGGCCAGACTTTTCAAAATCTGTGTTTTGTATACATAGAAGTAGACCTTCTTATTCTTCATTTTAGCTATACCCCTTCCTATCTATTAGGGAATGTATGATACTCCATAAAATCCAAGCCGCTCCCCAAAAAGGCGCGGCTTTAAAAATTATCTATTCAACATCTTCTCTACTTCCTCGAGCCTTGGAGGGAATAGGGGAAGTGGAAACCTTGAAATTGCCACAGCAGAGCAGGCTGAAGCAAACCGAACTATCTCCTCATCCTTCATGCCTTTAAGAAGGCCATATATACAGCCTGCTTTAAAGGTATCACCTGCGCCAAGTGTGCTTTTCACATCAACTGTAAACGGCTTCATGCGATTTAACTTACCGCCTTTTCTGCCATAAAGCATCTCCTTTTCACCTGTTGTAATAATGACAAGACCATTCGTGGTTTCTGTTAGTTGTTTAAAGACATCCTCGCGACTTAGGCCGGCATAGTGTCCTCCTAAACATTCCTTTGAAACAACATTAATTGCAGCATGCTGATGTAGATATTCCGTATGAGGGCAGTCAATTGTCACATAGGGTTTGTTATATTGCACACATAGCTTCGCTACTAGAGTAGTCTCTTCTTGAAAAAATGGATCAATGGCGGCAACCATACATTCTCTGATATCAGACTCCTTTGGCACATTCCATCTTTTCACTCCGCTCTGATACAAGCTTTGAAAGGTTCCCATAGGGGAACGGACTAAATCTGCAATCACTACATAATCCATTAAGCCCTTATAATCCGGATCAAAATAAACAGAGGATAAGTCCACTGATTTATCCTTGTAGAAATCTTTTAGCATAGGCCCTACTTCTGTCCCTATATGGGTTCCATCTATCTTTACCTCCACCCCAAGGGAAGATAGAACAGTCGCTGCCGTACCCGTCTCACCACCTGGAAGGAAATACTTTCCACTAAGCTCCGAATATTCATCCGGTCTCAAAAATCCATCTTTCAAATAAAATGAATGTGTCCCTAGAATCTGTCCATATAAATATGCCTTCATCGCTCTCATCCTCCTGTTTTTTACATATCCTAAGCATATACTACTTACAATACAAGCTTTCGATGATAGTCATCTTCATCCTCACCGTAGATAACAAAACCTAGCTTATCATAAAGATGTGCTGCCACCATATTATTCTTTCGATGGCCGAGATTGATAACAGAAACTTTTAAATTCTCTCTCAAATACTCGATTGCCAGCTTCATTGCCTCCGTCGCATATCCTTTTTTCTGATATCTTTCATCAATCATTAATGGATTGATAAATCCTGAAACTCCATCTTCGTCGTAACCTAATCCCAATAATCCAACAATACACTCATCTGACTTAATTGCAAATAACGTTGATTTCTCCTCATATCGGCTTATTCCCACCCAATAGACATTAGGAACTGAAAATATCTCTCTTTGCTCCATTGATACTGAAAGATTACATGTCTCTAGCCAATTATGTACATTCAGTTCTTCTATGTAGACCATTTATATTCTCCCCAAATCTAATCTCATTTCTTTATCATTCTATATTTTACCATATTTTATATATCCTTACTACCATAAAGATTTGTTATTTTAGATTATAAAAAAAGCCATGTTTTAGGTTATGACTTACCCTAAAACATGGCTTTCCTTCTATAGAACTAAGGATGGAGCTGCATACATCCGAGCCTTTAATTCATTATCTAACATATACAAGCCTTATGGATCGCCTGCAAACAAATCGTATTTTTTAATATTTTCATCTGCATTCTTTTCTTCTTCGCCCTGTTCTTTGATAAACCAATCAAGGAACTGCATGGTACGAAAATCGCTGATTTTATAAGCTGCTGCATAGATCTTATTAATGGAATCCGTAACAAATTGCTCATGTTCTAAAGCCTTAACCAATGGTTCCCTAAAATCATTGTATTTTTCATTAGGACCGGCAATTTCTGTTAAAA
This sequence comes from Bacillota bacterium, assembly GCA_023435505.1. Taxonomy (GTDB): domain Bacteria; phylum Bacillota; class Clostridia; order Lachnospirales; family Lachnospiraceae; genus KM106-2. The sequence goes on from JAEYRR010000182.1 coordinate 3,587, forward strand.
CAACTGATTCTGAATTATTTAATAAGTATTGGCGGAAAAGCAATGCATGATCTCTTTCCTCCTGCATCTGCACAAAGAACCAATTCTCGAATCCATTTAAATTCTGATCAGCATAATAATTAGCCATATCCAGATATAAATAGGCGGAAAATAGTTCTTTATTAATCTGTTCGTTTAATAATTTCGTGATTTCTTGATTTAGCATATTATCCTATCCTTTCCTTTTTATTTATAATTATTAGATAAAAACCGTTTTTATACGGCTTGGTATACTAAGTACCTTTATTTTATCATAAAATTCCTATTTAACACAACGTTTTCTAATTCTTATTTATAATTTTTGCATATCTACGTAAATATTTTGCTGCTCTCGGTTCTTCGAACCTTTCTATGCTTGCCTTTTAAGGTCTTTTCCGGCAGCTTCTTCATCACTAGCTCACCTTTCCCATTGAATATTTCAATATATACAACGCTCTCTCTTACGTCTATAATCCCGATATCCTCTTGGGTCATGCCATCAATGGCACATATGGTTGCCACCACGTCACCTGCACGAATCTTCGATTTCTTTCCCCCACTGATGGTAAGCTTCATGATGGAGTCGTGAAATCCAGCGCCTTTTCCTTCCTGTAGCACAATTTTTTCTTTCTGCCGTTTCATGAATCTGCGTTCGTTCTCTATGCAATCAGAGTTTTTCGTATATTCCTTCATAGCAATGTTGGTACCTATATAGGTTTCCACAGCATTCTGATAGTGCTTTTCCATAGGTGCAATTAAACTGATGACTTTTCCTTCTTTCCCATTTCTCGCAGTTCGCCCGCCACGATGTACATAATTTTCTTTCTTGGTAGGAAAATCATAGTTAAATACATGAGTGATATTGGAAAAATCAATTCCTCTAGCCGCTACATCTGTCGTCACCAGATAATGAAACTTTCCTTTTCGAAAATCAGCAATGGAATAAAGGCGGTCTCTCTGCTCCATACCACCATGAAGCATTCCACAACGAATCCCCTTCCTTCGCATCTTCTGATATAAGGTATTCACCATCTCTCTGGTATCGCAGAAAATCATAGCGTTTTCCGGATTTTCTGACATTAACAGCTCCAGAAAGAGAGCATATTTCTCCTCCTGTTCCACGTCATACCCAACCTGAGTCAGTCCATCAGCTGTTTCAAATTCTGATTCTATGGTAATAGAAATCGGATCTTTCATATACTGATTGATAAGACGATTTAGATGCTCTCCTATGGTGGCGGAAAACAAGAGAAGTGTCATAGGATGTCCCACACTCTGAATCACCTGTTCCACTTCATCTAAAAATCCCATATCAAGCATCAGGTCCGCTTCGTCAATTACCAGATACTTTACTGCACCTAACTCTATATGATCTCTTCGAATATGATCTAACAGTCTCCCCGGCGTCCCTACTACGATATGCGCTTTCTGACGAAGAGAAATGCGCTGTTTCTCAATAGGCATCCCTCCGAAAACAACCGGAACTTTTATCTTTTTCTTCCGGCCAATTAGATAGATCTCCTCCTGGACCTGAACAGCCAGCTCTCTGGTTGGTTCTAAGATAATTGCCTGTGGAGAATGTTCTTCCCAGACAATTTTTTCACAGATTGGGATAGCAAATGCAGCGGTCTTTCCACTACCAGTCTGTGATTTTCCTACTATATCCTTCCCTTCTAATATCACTGGGATTGCACTCCGCTGAATAGGCGTTGGTGTGTGATATCCAAGTACATCAAGTGCCTGTATTATCTCATCTGTCAGCCCATAGTTTTGAAAGGACTTCCTCTTCTTTTTGTCTTCCATTACATTCTCCTTATTACAATGGTTCCATATATCTCCCCTAATAAGAGATTTTCTTCGTTCTTTCTGCGCCTGTATTGATATTCTTATGACTCTTCTCCACTTTTCCGACTCCTATTTTCTTTTCTTCCTGTAAAAACTTAGCTTTGCTTTTCTTTGCTTCAATCAGCTCTTTCATCTTTTTCATATCTTTCATTGACATATTCCATATCTCCATTCTTTATAATGATCTATTATCTCACCTTTTTAAATATATTAACAATCTGATAAAGTATAGCACTCTACCAACTACACTTCAAGAAATGATTATAGGCCTCCCAATGTGAAAAAAAGGAGCTGCCTAGTGGCTAACTCCTCCTTTGTCTCTTACCCTTTTAATCATGCCTTTCCTCTTCATTGGTATAACACTCACAGAACCTGGCAGCAAAAGAAGGTTCCCTCCCAGCTACATACAGATGTGAGATATCCCCTAAGGCCTGTGCTCGAAAACATGCTATCCCCTCTCTTCTCTCTTCTGTATATATTGTTGTCACTGAGCTAGGTGCAGCGCTAAATCCATGCCATAAAACGTATGGTGATAGGTTCATTAGATGGCTAAGAAGTACGCATTCCAGACCAAAATGGCAGAAAAAGACGATGGTATCTTGATTAGGCGCTTCTGCACGATAGAGAAGTCCATCTCTTACATAACCATGTTTTGCTAGCACTTTATCAAACTGGTAGCATACCTCATCATACTGTTCTCCGACTTTCCCTTCCTGTATTAGACTCACATTTTTCCATTGCTCTCGGTCAAGCAATAAAGGTTCCTTCGCCCAATCCTGTGGAAGCCAATCCCATATGTATGTTTCTTGTCCATTTTTATCAGGTCGTTTTATAAGTGCAGGGAATTCCTGCAACCAGTCACATATCTTAGCTTCTCTTCTAAGCTTCTTAAGGGTGCAGGAGGCCGTATCCCTTGCTCGTCCCAAAGGAGATACGTAAAAGTCCTTAACCGTAAGCTTTACCATGCGTTCTGAAAGAAGCTCTGCCTCCTCCCATCCGGTCTTTGTCAGTGAATCGTTACTATAATCAGGATCTGCATGACGAATTATCAATATGCGCATCTTATTATCCTCCATATGTACAAACAATAATAAATATACCTTATTATAGCCCTATTCTAGGTTCTATCACAAGGTATATTGACTATGTTCTTCTCAAATCTAAAGTTTATGTAGATAAACCTAAAGAAAGACAGAGAACGATGGTTGGATATCATTCCCTGCCTTTCTTTTATATCTTCTCTATCTTCTTGATTACGACATAATAGCTGTAATCCTTATTTACAAAAACCTGCACCCTATCCCCCACCTTATGGCCAACTAATACTTTCCCAAGTGGCGATTCAATGCTTATTTTATTTTGAAGGGAATTTCCCTGAACTGTTGTTGTCATTTCATAGGTCTCAGTCTCATCGTCCTCTTCAAAATACAACTGTACCTTTTTATTTAAACCAACCTCGTCCTCTTTGGAATCCTCTGACACAATAGTTGCTGTCTTTATCATTCTCTGTAAATAACGGATGCGGCTTTCGTTCTTATTCTTATCTCTTTTCGCTGCATAATACTCGAAGTTCTCACTAAGATCTCCCTGGGCTCTGGCTTCCTTCACCGCCTCCAGGGCGTCTTTACGCACTACTAACCTGCGATATTCAATCTCTTCTTCCAGCTTTGTAATATCCGACTGGGTTAATTTATTATACATGCCATCCCTCTTTACCTTAATATTGGTACCAAAATGCAGGTACCGTCAATAATTCTGTCGTATCTGCGGCATATCCGTAATCCATCACATCTCCATTTGGACTCATAAACACCACAGTACCTGTTGTCCTTCCGGCAGTTCTAAGCCAACTGTTGTTCTTATGCTTATTGAGGACATCCTGGTACTTCATCTCTTTTGCACTCAAAATAAAGATTTTATCCGTAGTATCTTTTCCAAAATTGGTGTTGCTAAGTGCAGTATCTACAATGTATGCCTGCTCTTCCTTAGTGAAGGTCTCCTCTAAGAAGGTTGAGTTTAAATACTTTCTTATGAAAGAATTCTCCCAGGTTACATTAGAGAGTTCAGTAGAAAAAGCAAGACCATCTAGACCTTCCACCTTTACTGCCAATGCTTTATCTTCTAGTTTATCAACTATAATCCAGGAGTGGTTTCCGATATTGATGCGGTCTCCCACCTTCTTATGCGCAAATAACTGCTGCTCGATTTTAGCAATCCTCTGATTACTGTCTTTATATCCAGCTGTCTTAAGAAAATAGTTTTTAGCATTCTTATAACTATCCTGTGTCAGATCATCTCCGGATAGGATGGACTCTCCAGCTTTGTAGTTACATTCCCTGGCAAACTCTTCACTATCTTTATACTCCTTAAGATTGGTAAATATACCGGCTACACGACCATAGTGTCCAGTACTCATAAACACTTTACCTACCTGATAGTGGCAATGATCGGTTCTAGAGTAAATCACTAAACCGAGGATACAGACAATAACCAGATAAAAGGCATATAAACCCTTTCTTCTCTTCTTGTTCAACCTGTCAAAAGAACTCTCACATTGTATGCGAAGTTCCTCTGCATTCTTATAATCCTTAAGTTCCTTCAACAGCTTATTTGCCTTATGAAGTGATTCTGATGATTTACCATTCTCCATCAGTAATTTTGCTTTTTCTAACTTACTATCATTCACCTGAGACTTGGTTTTCTTAGCCAGTCTGTCACATTCTTCAGACAGGGCCCCTGCATCCATATAATCGCCTATTGCTTTAAAGTCCTTGGCTAATGTCTTATATAGTTTTACTTTTTCCTCAGTAATCGTCATACAGGACATACTTTCAAAAAGATTCTTACTAGCGTTATACTGTTTCTCCTGGGCACTGTTTTTCCCTGTATTATTATCATCCACCATCTTATAATTCCTTCCATTTACTATGCAAATTATATAAGCTATTTTATCAGATTTGTCAAGGATTACCTCGGTGCTTTTTCACCGCTTCCGACAGTAGATACTCAATCTGGCTATTAATTGAGCGATAGTCCTCTTCTGCCCAGGAAGCAAGTTCATTCCAAAGACTAGGAGCAAGGCGGAGAAGCACTTGCTTCTTCGCCTTCTCCTGGTCTTTCAATTTCTTCTCTCTGCTTCTTACTTCCTCTTCCAGTCGTTTTATCTGCTCTAAGCGCTGTTGTAATCTTTCTTCTTTTACCTCTAACTCAGGTTTCATAAAAACCTCCTGGTCTAATATATACTACCGCTATTAACGATAGGTTGGGCATCCTTGTTTCCACAAAGAACAACCAGTAGATTGCTCACCATTGCTGCCTTTCTTTCTTCATCCAACACTACGATTTCCTCTTCCCCTTACTGGTCAATCGCCATCTTCACCATACTTACCGCACCCTCTACGATCTTCTGTCTGGCTGCGATAATGGCTACAGCCTGTTGTCTTTGGAGCATGGCTGCGGCGATTTCCTCCGAATAAGACAAATGAGTGATTCTAACTTCTTCAATCATCAAACCTGCACCTTCAACTCTCTGCTGCAGTTCAACCTTCATACTATTTGCAATCTCCTGGCTACTGCCACGAAGGGTTTTCTCATCACTGTCTTCCTCCATGGTATCATATGGATATAGCCTAGCAATATTACGGATCGTGGAATCACACTGAATGGAAAGATAGGTCTTATAATTTTCCACTTCAAACACTGCTTTCGTTGGATCCACTACCTTCCAGATCACCACAGCCCCAATGATGATAGGGTTACCCAGAACATCATTTACCTTTTGTTTTTCATTCTGAAGAGTCAGCGTCTTTAAAGAAATCTTCTTACCGGTATCACTTCCGGTACTGATGGTTCCTGATACTCCAGAAGCACTTGCGCTGACAGCAAACGACCTAGCAGATGGATTAAACGCCGTAGCAAATGGATTCACATAATAAAATCCTTCCTCTTTTACTGTTCCATAGTACCGTCCAAATAAAGTAAGCACTAACGCTTCATTAGGTTTTACAATATGAAGCACACAAATCAAAACAAAGAACATGATAAAGGCCACACAGCCTAAAACTAATAACGGTATACCAATTTCATAGACTTCGGTAGCTAGCAGGATACCTGCTAACACGACTGCGGCTATGGAACATAGCATATCCAATAAAAGCAATAGCAATGCCTTTCCCCCGCTAAATGGATGAATCGTTTTCTCAGTTACATTTTTCTTACCTATTACATTTTCATTATCCACTAAAATAACATCCCATATAATAGTAATAACATTTTGATATCATTATTATATAGGAGGTGGATAAAATATGCAATACTTCTCATGAATTTCTAATAATTCATATTACACCAGCCATTCCTTGGCTTTCTCAAAATCATCCATACAGGCAATTACAGTAGTAAGTAAGGTCTGATTTTTTATGTATCTTTTCAGTCTGCGGTTCAAACCTACAAACACTATTTTTTGAAAGGATTTCCCACAGTTGCTCAAAGAAACTAATAGGTACTGAAGGAAGTCTTCATTTACCACAGACTCATCCATGTTTATGGCAATAAAAGTGCTGGTAGAGGGCCTTGCCATCTGTATCAGATCCTGGTCAAACTTTGTCCTCATATCCTCCAGATTATTGATGGAATCCAAATGCTCTGCCCAAATCTCTCCTCCATTGTAGTAAAGAGAGAAAGATTTTTTCTTCATTCCTTTGTTATTAATCATCATTGTAGTCTCCTCTTCTATAAGCATACATTTCGTTTTACTTACATAACTCATCCAGAGTACCAAAACTATATCCCATCTCTTCCCATTTACTAAGAAGTTCATCTAGAATCTGCGCATTGGTTTTTGAGGTACTATGAAGAAGGACTACTGCCCCCGGATGGATTCGCCCAAGAAGCTTTTTATATGCCTGTTCCTTTGACGGTTGTTTATCCTGATACCAGTCTACATAGGCAAGGCTCCAAAAGATTGTCTTATACCCCATGGTCTTGGCCATTTTAAGATTCTCAACACTGTATTTGCCTTGAGGTGGACGATAATATTTGACCATCTTCTTACCAGTGGTACTTTCATACAGATTTTCCAGCTTGGATAACTCCTTCTGAAATGCTTCCTGACTGCTGATGGCTGACATATCCGGATGGCTAAAGGTATGGTTCCCCACTATATGCCCTTCCTCTACCATTCTCTTAACCAGTTCTGGGCTGGTTTCAATATAATTCCCAACCAAAAAGAAGGTAGCCTTTACATTGTGTTTTTTTAATGCATCTAAAATAGCTGCTGTATTCCCATTTTCATACCCAGCATCAAAGGTCAGATAAATGATTTTCTTACTAGTATCCCCAATATAGTAGGTGTCATATTGTTTTAGTTGTTCAGGCGTAGCATTGGCTGTTGGGGGCTGCCCTTCTCTGGAAAATCCAAGTCCCCAGTTTTCACAGGATGCCTCAATAGAATCAAATACTGTTTCCACTTGATCTGTATCCACGATACTACCAGTCTTTACACTGACGGAGATCTCTTCGTTCCCCATTCCATGCATGAGATAGCCAAGCCCCTGTCCTACCACATAAGCTCCAACCATGATTGCTGCTACCAGCAGAATTCCCTTCCAATTTACTTTTCTCATGAAAAGCCTCACATACCGTTGTTACTAGTAATATATTAGAGCTTTTCCTTAGTCATGCCATATATTTCAATGATCTTTACTAGAAGCTCCACAATCTTCTCCATATCTTGTACCGGTACATACTCATATTTACCATGGAAGTTAAATCCTCCTGCACATAGGTTTGGACAAGGAAGACCCATATAGGAAAGTCTGGCCCCGTCCGTTCCACCACGGATTGCCACAATCTTAGGCACAATGTCTAATTGCTGCATGGCGGCCTTGGCATTGTCAATCAGATGCATATGAGGCTCTACCATTTCCTTCATATTGTAATAGTTGTCCTTTACAATAGCAGTTACAGTACCCTCTCCATACTTCTCATTAAGATACGCGGCAATTTTCTCAAATCGCTCCTTCTTCTTCTCAAACTGTCCCTTGTCATGATCCCGGATGATATAGCTCATGGT
>JAEYRR010000250.1 GCA_023435505.1 Bacillota bacterium
ATCCTATATACCGGGTCTTACTTCGGCTGATATGCCATTCGATATACATGGGAGTAACGCTGTTGTTCTCTTACATAATTTGATGGAAGGGTGTAATGAGCCTATTGATACAATGACTGGGGGGGAACTTTGCATCGCCCAGAGCTGTGGCTGCAACAATGACCTCTTCTATCAAAAACGATTAAAAGATCTAGATAAGGATAATGGTTACCTGCAGGACTTTTTTGCAAAGAGCAGCTTTATGAAGGAAAACCTTACTTCAGCAATTACCATAGAAGCCTGTATGAAAGAAGTGGCTCATAACACATACCAACTTAGTAAATACCAGGAGTTTTATGTTTGTTTGTGTGAGGACTGGGATGAAGTAAATGAAGTGCGTCCAGATGAGCAGGAGGACGGGCGTAATAAGTATCGCATACATGGTTATTCTGATAATATGTGTATGTATGTTAGTGATGTTCATGGAAAGATAGACTTTGATAAAACGAAATTTTCAGTGAAAGAGATGATACCGGCATTACATAATGAACGTGAATATCCTACGGCTTATTTCTTTACACCAATTCACTTTATAGATCGTTGTTTTGGTTACATGGTTATTAATTTTGGCAGAGAGGCTGATATGTTTGATGTTCAGTATCGAGGCTGGACAAGAAATATTAATAATGCCATTGAAATTGTTCGTTCTCATAATGAAATGGTTTACTATAACGAAAAATTAAATAATCTGGCTGTCAGGGATGAATTAACCGGTGTTAATAACCGACTCGGTTTTAATGTTGTCGCAAAACAGATGATTCGAGAATGCAAAGCTAACGGTAAGCAATTCTTAATGATTCTTGGAGATATGGATAACTTAAAAGGAATCAATGATGTATTTGGACATCTGGAAGGGGATAACGCTATAAGGGCAGTCGCTAATGCTTTTATTTCTGCGAAAGACCAGGATGGGTATGTGGCCAGACTTGGCGGAGATGAATTCGTTCTTATGATGAAGGGCATTTTTAATGATGAGTACGCCAATACTATTGTGGAAAGCATATATCGATATCTGGAACAATATAACGCGACCAGTGGTAAGAGCTATAGGATATGTGTCAGTCTGGGCTGTTATTTTAACTATGTCAGTGATCAGGGAACAAAAGAAAATGAAATTCTAGATGAATTCTTATACGTAGCAGACCAATTTATGTATCAGAGAAAGCTGGAAAAGAAGAATTCCAAAGAGGGAAGCTATTATCACAAATAAATGGCTCCTTGCAAAAGACATTTACTCCTTTTATAATGATATAAGAGGGAGAATTACTTATGCCTATCGTTTTGATTGTGGTCATAAGCCTGAATATAGAAAGTTAGGAGTAATAACGTGAGAAAAATAGTATATGTCATAAGTTTAATAACAGTAATGCTATTATTGACTGCCTGTTCTTCTAAAAAGAGCGCAGGTAGTTTTTATGAGGATGGAATAGAAGCTTTGAAAAATGGTCAGTATGAAGATGCCTGTAAGAACCTTGAAAAGGCAATTGAGCTAAAGAATGATAAAGCTATCTATTACATTGAATATGGACAGGCACTGACAAAGCTTGGTCAATATAAGAAAGCTATTACAGAGTACCAGAAAGCAATTGTAAAAGTGAATTCCTCTATTACCAATGCCAACAAAAAGAAGGCACTTCGGGGTCAGGGCGTAGCTTATTATTATATGGGGAATTATGAGGAAGCAACAAAAGTATTGAAAGATGCCTTGGATATGGACTATGTCAACGAGCTTAATACAGATATACAAAGTTACCTGGGACAGTGTTATGAGAAACAAGCAATGTATCCCGAAGCTCTGGCAGTGTATAATGCTCTTGTTGAAGAGGAAGGTACTGCAGCTGTCTACGCACAGAGAGGCTCTATTAACGCTAGTGCAGGCAATATCGACGAGGCGAAGAAAGACTTTGTAAAGGCAATCAGCTTAGATGATAAGAACTATGCATTGTATTTGTTACATTATAAAATGCTCATACAGACTGAGGATTATGAGGGAGCAAAGGTTGTTTTAGAAAAGGCAGCAGCAATAAAGCCTGAATCTGCAAATGATTCCTATCAGCTTGCAGAAGTAAAATTTTATCAGAAGGATTATGAGGGAGCAATTAAGATACTGCAGGGGATTGTATCAGAGATGAAAGAGGCCTACCGCCTTATGGGAGATGTGTACTATGTAAGCCAGGATTATGACAATGCAATTAAGAATTATCTTGCTTATATAGGAAAAGATACTCAGGGAATCAGTAGTAGCTGTTATTTAAATCTTAGCTCTAGCTATATCGCACTTGGTAAATATGAGGATGCGCAGACTTATGTCAATCTTGGTTTACAGGCAGGGGATAAGAAAAGTATGAAAGAGTTACAATATAATGAAGTGCTGATCTATGAGCAGTTAGGTGACTTTAACACTGCTTATGAAAAAGCAAAAGTATATGTGGAAGCTTATCCGGATGATGAGAATATGCAAAGAGAATATATATTCCTGTCTACTAGATATACGAAGTAATTGGAGGATTTATGGCAGAGTTGTATGAGATAGGTGATATAGAAGAACGGGTGATTCTGGTAGGTGTATTCCTTAGCGACGGAGACGACACCGAGGAATCTCTGGATGAGTTAGAGGAACTTGCAAAGACAGCAGGAGCTGTAACCGTAGCGAAGGTGATTCAGAACAGGGACACCTATCATCCTGGCACTTATATCGGAAAGGGAAAGATAGAGGAGCTTAGGGAATTGGCAGCACATCTTGAAGCCACAGGGATTGTTTGTGATGATGAACTCTCTCCGGCTCAGATCAAGAATCTGGAGGATGCTCTTCAGCTTAAGGTGATTGACCGAACTGTAATGATACTGGATATCTTTGCAGCTAGAGCCAATACCAGAGAAGGTAAGATCCAAGTAGAGCTCGCCCAGCTCAGATACCGTTCAACAAGATTAATTGGTCTTGGCAACAGTCTTTCCAGACTTGGTGGTGGTATTGGTACAAGAGGTCCTGGTGAGAAAAAGCTGGAAATTGACAGACGTCTTATTAAAGAACGTATTTCCATATTGAAACGGGAACTGGAAGGGGTTAAACAGACGAGAGAGACGTTACGGTTAAAAAGGTTAAAGAATCCTATTCCGGTTGTTGCCATTGTAGGTTATACCAATGCTGGAAAGTCAACCTTGCTTAATACGCTGACCAATGCCAATGTATTAGAAGAGGATAAATTGTTTGCAACACTTGATCCAACAACTAGAAATCTGGAACTGGAAAGCGGACAGCAGATATTACTGACGGACACGGTTGGATTCATCAGAAAACTCCCTCATCATTTAATAGAGGCGTTTAAGAGTACATTAGAGGAAGCCAAGTACTCGGATATAATATTACACGTAGTGGATGCTTCCAATCCTCAGGCAGACATTCAAATGCATATTGTCTATGAGACATTGGAACAGCTAGGTGTCAAGGATAAACCTATTATTACTGCTTTTAATAAACAGGATCTTTTGGAACAACCAATTGTTATGAAGGATTTAAAGGCGGATAAGACGGTTAAGATTTCGGCTAAACAACAGAATGGTCTTAAGGAACTGTTAGATGATATAGAGACGATCTTAAAGGAGCAGAAGGTTCTGGTTGAGAAAGTGTTCCCTTATCAGGAGGCAGGTAAGATTCAAGCAATCAGAAAATATGGTCAGCTTATCACGGAAGAGTATCAGGAAGATGGAATATTTGTTAGAGCTTATGTACCGAAAGAAATCTATCATAAGATACTATCATAACTTCATTAACCTGCACAAAAATAGTTGTGATTTTTTGTGAAAAATTCTATTGACAAATCTATGAACCTAAATGAATCAAGGATTTAACGGTCATACTATATATTGTGGTATGGCCTAATTTTTTGCGTAGATATTGTAGATATGCCTTGACTAGACCTTTTTCATTTGTTACAATTATATACAAACAATCAATTTAGACGAATGAGAATAAATCGCTTAGAAGGGAGCTATATTCATGTTTAAGGTAACGAAAAGAGATGGTGAGATTGCAGAGTTTAATCTAACCAAAATCTCTAATGCAATTTCAAAAGCGTTTAACGCTACTTCGAAAATGTACAACGACGATATTATTAATCTGCTTGCGTTAAGGGTTACTTCAGATTTCCAGGTAAAGGTTAAGGATGACCAGATTTCCGTGGAAGATATTCAGGACAGTGTAGAGCAGGTGCTAGAACAGACAGGTTATACGGATGTTGCTAAGGCCTATATTCTATACCGTAAAAACCGTGAGAAGATACGTAACATGAAGTCCACAATTTTAGATTATAAGGACATTGTCAATAGTTACGTAAAGGAAGAAGACTGGCGAGTGAAGGAGAACTCCACCGTTACATATTCTGTTGGCGGATTAATTTTACATAATTCAGGATCTATTACAGCAAATTACTGGCTGTCAGAAATATATGATGAGGAGATTGCTAATGCTCATCGTAATGCAGATATACATATTCATGACTTATCCATGTTGACCGGATACTGTGCCGGATGGTCTTTGAAACAGTTGATTAAAGAAGGGTTAGGCGGAATCCCAGGAAAGATTACTTCCTCTCCAGCATCTCATTTGTCTACACTTTGTAATCAGATGGTTAATTTTTTAGGAATCATGCAGAATGAATGGGCAGGAGCTCAAGCCTTTTCCTCTTTTGATACTTACCTGGCACCATTTGTAAAGATTGATAACTTAACTTATAAAGAAGTAAAACAGTGCATCCAATCCTTTATCTATGGAGTCAATACTCCAAGCCGTTGGGGTACTCAGGCGCCATTCTCCAACATCACGCTAGATTGGACTGTACCGGATGACCTTGCTAATCTGCCATGTATCATTGGTGGTAAAGAGGTTGACTTTACTTATAAGGATTGTAAACGTGAGATGGATATGGTCAACAAAGCCTTTATTGAGATTATGATTGAAGGCGATGCCAATGGACGTGGCTTCCAGTATCCAATTCCTACTTACTCCGTTACAAAGGATTTCGACTGGTCTGATACAGAGAATAACCGTTTACTGTTTGAGATGACTTCCAAATATGGTACTCCATATTTTTCAAACTATATTAATTCTGATATGGAGCCAAGCGATGTACGTTCCATGTGCTGTCGTTTACGTTTGGATCTTCGCGAGCTTCGTAAGAAAACGGGTGGTTTCTTCGGCTCAGGAGAGAGCACCGGTAGTGTAGGTGTAGTTACCATCAATATGCCAAGAATTGCTTATTTGGCTAAGAGCGAGGAAGAATTCTTTACTCGTCTGAATCGTCAGATGGATATTGCTGCTCGTTCCTTAAACACCAAACGTAAAGTTATTACAAAGCTTTTAAAGGAAGGCTTATATCCATATACGAAACGTTATCTGGGTAGCTTTGATAACCATTTCTCAACAATCGGTTTAGTTGGTATGAATGAAGTAGGTTTGAACGCAAGATGGTTACTTGCAGATATGACTTCATCAAAGACTCAGGAGTTTACTAAGAAGGTATTGAATCATATGAGAGAACGTCTCTCAGATTACCAGGTGGAATATGGTGATCTTTATAACCTGGAGGCAACTCCGGCGGAATCCACTTCTTATCGTCTTGCGAAGCATGATAAGAAACGTTGGCCTGACATCCGTACTGCAGGTAACGAGGATGATGCACCATACTACACCAATAGCTCCCATTTACCAGTAGGATTTACAGAAGATGTCTTTGATGCATTGGATATCCAAGATGATCTGCAGACACTGTATACTTCAGGCACTGTTTTCCATACCTTCCTTGGAGAGAAACTTCCTGATTGGAGTGCAGCAGCGAAACTGGTTCGAACCATTGCTAACAATTATAAGCTTCCATATTATACGATTTCTCCAACTTATTCGATCTGTAAACATCATGGATATCTGGCAGGAGAACAGTTTGCTTGTCCAGTATGTGGTGAAAAAGCAGAGGTTTATAGTCGTATTACCGGTTATTATCGTCCTGTTCAGAACTGGAATGAAGGAAAGACTCAGGAATATAAGAATCGTAAGGTATATGATGTACATCATTCCAGACCCATGTCTGATGTAATCGGAGAAAAGTTAACGAGTTCTGAGATTCAATTGGATATCGGTGGAGAAGAAGATGCCAATCGTTTCCTATTTACAACAAAGACTTGTCCAAACTGTGCAGCAGCGAAACAGTTGCTAAAGAATATGGACTATGTATTAATTGATGCAGAGGAGCAGCCTGACCTTGCAAGAAAATACGGTATTATGCAGGCACCGGCATTAGTTGTAATAGAAAATGGGAACGTAGAGAAATATAGCAATTTGTCTAGAATTAAGGCATATCAGGAAGAAAGCGTTCTTTGTTTAAAATAATAGTATCTGAAATAGCTTCCCGTGCTTTTGGGGAAGCTATTTATGCGTTTGTGAGTAGGAAGGTGTTGGAAGAGACAGAGATACACCTTGCACAAATGTTCGAAAAAAGATAGAATAGAAAAAGAATGATATGGAAGGGTGAAGCATATTGAGTTTAGCAGATAAGATTTTTATAGATATGTGTCAAGATATATTGAAAAATGGTACTAGCACAGAGGGCGAAAAGGTACGTCCAAAGTGGGAGGATGGCACCTCTGCATACACCATTAAGAAGTTCGGTGTAGTAAATCGCTATGATTTATCTAAGGAATTCCCTGCTTTGACACTTCGTCGTACCGGGATTAAAAGTTGTATTGATGAAATCCTATGGATTTGGCAAAAGAAATCCAATAATATTAATGACTTAAACAGTCACATTTGGGACAGTTGGGCAGATGAAAATGGCTCCATTGGAAAAGCCTATGGGTATCAGATGGGGGTAAAGCATGTATATAAGGAAGGCATGATGGACCAGATTGACCGAGTTATTTTTGATTTAAAGAATAATCCATATAGTCGCAGAATCATGACAAATCTCTATGTGCATCAGGATCTTCACGAGATGAACCTTTATCCATGCGCTTACAGTATGACCTTTAATGTAACGAAAGATAGAGATAGTGATAAGATGAGATTGAATGCGATATTAAATCAGCGTTCCCAGGATGTACTGGCAGCCAACAACTGGAATGTGTGTCAGTATGCAGTTCTTGTGCATATGTTAGCGCAGGTTTGTGGATATGAAGTAGGTGAATTGGTTCATGTGATAGCGGATGCACATATCTATGACCGTCATATTCCAATTATAGAAGAGTTAATTAGCAGACCAACCTATGAGGCACCAACTTTCTGGATGAATCCTGAGATAAAGGATTTCTATGAATTTACAGTGGAGGATTTTCGCTTGGAAAACTATGTTACCGGTCCCCAGGTAAAGATACCGATTGCTGTATAAGGAGGAATTATCATGAATTTAATAGTCGCTGTAGATAATAATTGGGCGATTGGATATAAAAATGAATTGCTGGTACGAATACCAGCTGACCAGCGTTTCTTTCGGGAGACTACAACTGGAAAGGTTGTTATTATGGGTAGAAAGACCTTAGAATCCTTGCCTCAGAAGCAACCTCTTAAAAACCGCACTAATATTGTCATTACCAAAGACAAGAATTATACGGTAAAGGATGCGATTGTAGTCCATAGTGTGGAGGAAGCGATTGAACAGGTAAAGGATATCCCTTCCGACCAGGTTTATGTCGTAGGTGGTGCGACCATATATGAGCAGATGCTTCCATATTGCAAGGTCGCTCATGTCACCAAGATAGACTATGCCTACCAGGCAGATACCTATTTTCCAAATTTGGACAAAGACCCAGAATGGAAACTTGTAGCTGACAGTGAAGAACAGACCTATTATGATCTGGTGTATTACTTTAACCGTTATGAAAGAGTATAGTAAATTATGTGATGAGAACCGTGGGGCGAATGCTTCCACGGTTCTTTGCATATGATATAGAGATAAATCTTTAAGAAGGAATACTATGAAAAAGCAGGTTATTGTAAGAATTGTAGGGATTGTAAGTTTTGTAGTAATCTGTATTGCAATCTGTTTTTTGGTAGACCAGACATCTGTTGGAAGGGTAAAAAGCCCTAAAACCTACGGTGAATATGAAGAGAGGAAAAGTGCCTGGAATCAGCAGGAGAGTCAGGATGTTAGTGCCATAGAGGACGAGAATAAAGAAGCGAATATAGAGAAAAAGGAGCTTACAAAGACTGCTTTTTTAACCTTTGATGATGGCCCAAGTGCGAATACGGAGAAAGTGCTTGATATACTTGATAAATATCAGATTAAAGCGACATTTTTTTTGGTTGCCAGTGAGATCACTCCAGAGCGTGAAGCGTTGCTAAAGAGAATGCTGGAAGAAGGGCATGTAATTGGTATCCATACATATGACCATAATTATAAGAATATCTACAAATCGAAAAAAAGCTGTTTAGAGGATATATTAAAAACTAGTCAACGAATAACAGAAGCAACAGGGATTACTCCAAAATACTATCGTTTCCCTTATGGAAGTGCCAATTGTTATATATCTGGCTTCTGTAATGATATCATTGAGGAACTGTACAATAGGGATATCCAATATATAGACTGGAATGTAACGGGTGAGGATGCCATAGGGAAACCAACCAGTTATTCTATAATGAAAAATATACGAATCTTTGACCGATATATGGAACCCGTTATTCTTCTCCATGATGGCCAATCAAATAATCTGACGGTAAAAGTATTGCCTAAAATCATAGAAAAGATAAAAGCGGCAGGCTATGGTTTTGGTACGATAGACCAGAGAAGTAAACCTTATCAATGGTCACATAACTGGAGAAAGAAATGATTTTTAGACCAATTTAATTCAATGGAACAATATGATTATAAAATCATAAAATGGATGTAAGTATTAGAACGGGGGTAATTATGAAAAAAGATAACGTTTATCCAGCTGAGTTAGGTGTTCAGTCGACGGGAAAATTCCGTGCAGATGTGACATCAATCCTTGGCAACAGACCGTTAACCGGTGCTACTGTAAGTATCAGTAGTACTAGTGATCCGGGCACAGTAATAGCAGAAGTACAAACGGATATCATAGGCCGTACCCAGGAAGTTGAGTTACCAGCCCCAAATATTGATTATAGTATGGAACCTTCCCAAACACAGCCATATAGTGAATATAATGTTTCGGTTACTATACCGGGTTATGAAACAGTGAAGATAGATGGGGTACAGATCTTTCCAACTATAACCGCTATTCAGAATTTTTCCTTAATGCCAATGAAAGATGCGGTAGGCAATTCGGAAGAATTATTTACCATCGGTCCGAATGTTTTATTCGGAGATTATCCACCAAAGATAGCGGAGGTAGAAATAAAGCCAGTGAGCGAAACCGGGGAGATTGTACTAAGCAAGGTAGTAATACCGGAATTCATCGTTGTTCACAATGGACCACCAAAGGATAAGAGTGCTCAGAATTATTACGTAAAATATCGGGATTATATTAAAAATGTGGCGTCTAGTGAGATCTATGCTACTTGGCCGGAAGCAACCATACAGGCTAATGTGTTGGCAATTCAGTCCTTTACCCTAAACAGGGTATACACAGAGTGGTACCGGAATCGCCATTCATTCATGGTTGCAGGAGGACTAGATTGGACAAGCTCCAAAAAGCAAAGAAAGACAGGATCAAAAACCTGTCTTTCAACATGTAAACCACCCCTTATATG
>JAEYRR010000270.1 GCA_023435505.1 Bacillota bacterium
GTTGAATACTTTGGTATTACCAAGTTGTTTCGCTTCTTCCATAGCGTCTACTTTATAAACTTTATATTTTTTCTCAAGTTCCTCTAAAATTCCTTCTGGATAGGTTGCCATACCTATTACAACAGGCATAGGATCAATTCTCTGATCATTTACAATCAATACACCATCCTTCTTAAGGAAATGAGCATAGCGAAGAGCTTCCAGCCTTTCAAATGCTATCAGTACATCAGCAGTTCCTTCTTCCACAATTGGTTCCGCAACTTTTTCGCCATAACGGACAAAGGTAACGACACTACCACCTCTCTGAGCCATACCATGAACCTCAGAAAGTTTAACATCATAACCTACATGAAGCATTAGTCCACCTAGTATCCTACTTGTTAATAAAGTGCCTTGACCGCCGACACCAACAATCATAATATTTTTTGTCATGGCAGTACCCTCCTATAATTCCACTTTCTGTATTGCACCAAAATGACACAGAGTATCACAAAGTCCACAACCAGTACACATGGTATCATTAATTTTAGCAGTTCCATCTTCTGACTTTGTAATAGCTGGACAACCAGGCTTCAGACACATACCACATTTCTTACAAACATCGTAATCTACAGTATACTGGTACTTGATAGGGGCTTTATTTAACAGTACACAAGGAGACTTCGTTATGATCACTGAGAGTTCATCCTTAGTAATCTCTTCTTTTATCAGCTTTTCAAGGTCCACGATATCAAAAGCATTAATCTCATATACATTCTTAATACCAATTGCTTTACACAATTCCATTATATTAATAGCATCGGTAGGTTCTCCCTGTAAGGTCTTACCGGTTCCCGCGTGTTCCTGATGTCCAGTCATTCCTGTAGTGGAATTATCAAGGATCATAACGGTTCCTGTTGATTTGTTATAAACCATATTGATTAAAGAGTTGACACCGGTATGCATAAAAGTAGAATCCCCAATTACTGCTACCCAGTTCTTAATATAGTCTTTTCCTTTTGCTTTTTCCATGCCATGAAGGGTTGAGATACTAGAACCCATACAGACGGTGGTATCTACTACACTAAGTGGAGGTACGGCCCCTAAGGTATAACATCCTATATCCCCAGCAGCATGTATCTTTAATTTATGTAAAACGGAATAATCACTTCTATGTGGACAACCTGGACATAGGATAGGTGGACGATTTGCCACCTTTGCAGGCTGTTCTAACTCTAATTCTTGTTTTAGTATTGCTTTTCTAAGTAAATTAGCACTATACTCTCCCTGACGGGTCAAGATATCCTTTCCGATACAGGTAATCCCCCAAGATTTAACCTGTTCCTCAATAACAGGCTCTAACTCCTCTACAATATATAAAGTCTCAACCTTACTTGCAAATTCTTCAATCAAAGCTTTTGGAAGAGGATTCACAATACCAAGTTTTAGTACGGATACCTCTGGAAGTGCCTCACGTACATATTGATAAGGTATGCCGCAGGTAATCACACCAATTTTAAAGTCCCTATATTCAACTTTATTAATAGGGAAATCAGCTCCATCAACTATCATCTTATTGTTTCTATCTTCCACCACAAGGTGACGAACCTTTGCGTTTCCTGGCATCATAACATTTTTAGCGGGATTACGTTCGTATGGCTTGTCCTCAATCTCCATACGGTCACATAACTTAACAAGACCTTGAGAATGGCTTAATCTTGTAGTAGTTCTAACGATCACAGGAGTATCATAGGTTTCGCTCAGTTCAAATGCATATTTGGTAAAATCTTTAGCTTCCTGGCTATCAGAAGGTTCTAATACAGGAACATTCGCTGCCCTACCTACCATTCTGGTATCCTGCTCATTCTGTGAACTGTATAGTCCTGGGTCATCTGCAGCAACTAGTACCAAACCTCCATTGACACCTGAATAAGCGATGGTATAAAGCGGATCAGAAGCCACATTGACACCTACGTGTTTCATGGAAGCCATTGCTCTAACTCCACTGATAGAAGCACCAATAGCAACCTCCATGGCAACTTTTTCATTCGGGGACCACTCTGCATAAATCTCTTTGTATTTCACTATGTTTTCACTAATCTCGGTACTTGGTGTACCAGGGTATGCCGCAGATACTTTAACCCCTGCTTCATATGCACCTCTGGCAATCGCCTCATTACCAAGCATAATTACTCTGTCAGACACTACAAATCCACCTTTCTTCAATTCATTATGTACTTTTATATATTCCCTTACTTATTATGATGTGTACTAAAACGCAAAAAAATCAGCACATTAATTCAATAAATTATACTATACCTTAACTTTAGTGTCAATGGACTGGGGAATACAATGCAGGCATAGAATTTAATGTATCCAAAGGTTGACTTATATACGAAAGCATTATAGAATACCTACTAAGAATCACCAATCGACAAGGAGATACTCATATGGGAATGCAATATATAAAAGAAGTTATGTCTCCAGCTGAATTAATTGCAACATATCCATTATCAGCTGAGCTAATCGAGATGAAGAAAAATCGAGACAAGGCGATTAAAGATGTTATCACAGGGGATTCAGACAAATTCCTAGTTATTATTGGACCATGTTCTGCTGATTCCGAGGATTCTGTATGTGACTATGTGCAAAGACTTGCAAAGGTACAGGAGCAGATGAAAGACAAGGTCATTATTATACCAAGAATATATACCAATAAGCCAAGAACGACAGGTGAAGGATATAAGGGCATCGTACATCAGCCGGACCCTCAAAAGAAACCAGATCTTCATGAAGGTTTGGTAGCTATGAGAAAAATGCATATCAGGGCTATGCAGGAATCTCATCTTACTGCTGCTGACGAGATGCTTTACCCGGAAAACTGGCCATACCTAGAAGATATTCTGTCCTATGTAGCTATTGGAGCTAGAAGTGTTGAAGATCAACAACACCGCCTTACTGTTAGCGGGTTTGATATCCCAGCCGGCATGAAGAATCCGACCTCTGGAGATTTTTCTGTAATGTTAAATTCCTGTGTCGCAGCCCAGGGAAGCCATACATTTTTGTACAGAGGCTGGGAGGTCAAGACAAACGGAAATCCTCTCACCCATACAATCTTACGAGGAGCCGTTAATAAACATGGGCAGTCTATAACCAACTATCACTACGAAGATCTGCTTCGTCTACATACCATGTATAACGAAAGAGATTTATTAAATCCTGCCTGTATTATCGATACTAATCATGCTAATTCTAATAAATGCTATTATGAACAGCCTAGAATTGTTCGTGAGGTCCTTCATAACCGTCAGAATTCTCCTGAAATTAAGGAATTGGTAAAAGGAGTTATGATAGAAAGCTATATTGAAGAAGGCAGTCAACCTATTCATGAAAGAATATATGGTAAATCCATTACAGATGCTTGTATCGGCTGGGAAACAACAGAACGATTGCTATATATGATAGCAGAACATATTTAATAATTAGGAAGTGCACCAAAAGTATTAGACCTAACTTGTCTAACCTACTGGTGCACTTATTTATTTAGCCCTAGGATGGGCTTTCATATATTCTTCCCTTACTCTCACATTTTGTGCGGCTACATAGGTATATGCTTGGCTGGAATCTGAATA
This sequence comes from Bacillota bacterium, assembly GCA_023435505.1. Classification (GTDB taxonomy): domain Bacteria; phylum Bacillota; class Clostridia; order Lachnospirales; family Lachnospiraceae; genus KM106-2. The sequence continues at coordinate 3,612 of JAEYRR010000270.1, forward strand.
GCCTAACAACTCTCCCACCGTTGCTACGTTAGCACCATTTTCGATGAGATGAAGAGCAAAGGAATGTCTAAGTACTTGCGGATTAATATCATTTAATCCTATTTTTTTGCCATACCCTTTTACTATTTTCCAGAAACCCTGTCGTGTTAGTCCACTCCCCTGTTGACTCAAAAAAAGGATATCGGTTTCTCCTCTAGTTATAAATGAAGGTCGGCTTTCATTTATATAGTGTTCCAAAGCCTCTCTTGCTTGTCCACCAAATGGAATAATTCTTTCTTTTTTTGCATTATGACAAGAGAGAATATTATAACTAAAGTTGACATCGGAGATTGTAAGCGTAATTAGTTCCGATGCTTTTATACCAGTTCCATATATCAATTCAAAAATGGCTTTATCTCTAAGTCCAATCCTTGTACTTTTGTCTGGAAGATCAATTAATGCATTCACTTGTTCTACCGTCAGCATTGTTGGAACCTGATGGTTTGGTTTGGGAGACCTAAGACTGTCAGTGGGATCCATCTCTATCAAACGTTTACCTAATAGATAAGTAAAAAATTTCTTTAACACTACTACATTTCGAATTATAGTGGATGCAGAGAAATTCTGCTTTTCTAACTGTAGAATATAGGAGTTTAGTAATGTATCATTTACACGGTTATAGT
>JAEYRR010000281.1 GCA_023435505.1 Bacillota bacterium
GGTAACAAGGGCTTAATTCGTATAGGAATTAAGCCCCTTTTTTATATAGTTAAGAAGTATATTTCTAATAGAGCTATTAAAATGTGAAATAGAAGATCGACACCAATATGTACATATTATTTTATAATAACTAGTTATTTTACAAAAGAAAAGAGGACTTTTCAGAAAAAGGTGGAGAAGTCTAAGGTGGGTATTTTTCATTGCAATACTAATTTTCCTCGTATATAATAGTTGTGTATATTTAGTGGTCGGAACATGTTTATTTACTCCTATGAGAGAGCGAAGGTGAGATCTTGAAGGTTGTTATTGTCGAAGATGAGATACGTATTAGAGAAGGTATAGTAAAGCTGTTGAAAAAATTAGATTCTTCCTACGAGATTGTTGGAGAAGCTTGGAATGGACTTGATGGTCTTGAAATTTGTAAAAAGGAGAAACCGGATTTGGTAATTACTGATATCAAGATGCCACAAATGGATGGTTTGCAGATGTTGGTTAATATGAGTAGGGAAGGGATGCACCCAAAGGTTATAGTTTTAAGTGCTTATTCTGAATTTGAGTATGCAAGGGGAGCGATGAGACTAGGAGTGACAGAATATCTATTAAAACCAATTTCTCTTTCAGAATTTTCTCAGGCTCTTGAGAATATTAAAGAGCAGATTGAAAAAGATAATCAGAAAAAACCAGATCAGGTTGGTACGATGAATCAGGTATTTCGGGATATTATTGATGGACGTATGGAGATATCTGAGCAGACAGCAACGTATTTAAGCAAAAATTATAATATATCAGTTGACCAATCCTTTATCATTATATGTATCTATCTAGGAAGTAATTTTGAAGCTGATTCCACGCGCACTCAAGGGGAATTAATACATTCATTTTCAAGGTATAATGGAATTTCTAGTTGTATAATTGATTTAGCATATAAAAAATCGTTAATTATGTTGGTATACCATTATAAAGATGCTCATGACTTGGAGCATTGGATTCAGTATCAAATATTAAAGCAAACAGCTGGGAATCTAGCCCTTGGATGGATAGAAGTGGACGGAGTACAGAATATAAGCAAAGGAATCAATAATTTATTTCCATATATGGATTGGAATATATCCTTTGAAAATAATATTATAATATCTTATCCGAAGATTACCAATGTACAGACATCTTTGTGTGTATATCCTGTAGATATAGAAGCAAAAATGAAAGTAGCAATTTGTGCGTCGGATATGAAAAAAGTGACAGATTGTATGAGGGCATTTCACCAAAAGTTTTCAGATGGCAAGATATATCAGCCAAAGGAAATCAAGGAGAGCTATATCCGTTTTCTATGGGCTGTTATGGAGATTAGCAAAGAGGTAGGTTGTATTGACGATAAGAGAATAGAACAACAAAAGTTATTGGAACTTATTATGAATGCAAAAACCAAAGAAGAGTTAAAAAGTACATCCGATTTAATCATAAAGAGTTTACAATTCAACATGGCCAATGAAGATATCATGGATATTACGGTAAAACGTGCTAGAAGTATGATTCATGAATTTTACAAAACAGGAATTACATTAGAAGCCATAGCCGCTAAACTTAAAATCACATCTGAATATCTAGGAACACAGTTTCATAAAGAAATGGGTGTTACTTTTAGTACATATTTAAAAAATTATAGAATCAATAAGGCAAAGGAGTTACTTTGTGGGACATCTTTGAAATTATATGAGATAGCAGAGCGTATTGGATATTCTGATCCAAAGTATTTTAGTAAAGTATTCAAGGAAGCTACTGGTCAGCTTCCAGCCGAATATAGGAAAACAATGAAATAGGTTACTTATGAAAATTCCTCCTTTTTTAGATTTTTCGTATTTTATTGGTTGGGGTAATGCCTTACCATATAAAGTGAGAAAATAGAAAAGGAGGATTTTTAGTGAAAATTAAGAGAAGAATATTTAAAAACAACAATGTCGGTCTCTTGTTCATACTGCCTGCATTTCTTTATATGATTATATTTGTGGGATATCCAATAGTTAGTAATTTTGTTTTGAGTTTTCAAGATGTTACAGTAAAAAATCTGGTAAAAGGCACAAAGTCGTTTTGTGGTTTTTCCAATTATGCAGATTTATTAGGAGATGGCGTTTTTCTTAAAGCCCTTGTTAATACCCTTGTGTTCACAGTAGCATGTCTAATCTTTCAGTTTGTTATAGGCTTTGCTTTGGCTATGTTTTTTAATAAGAATTTTTCGTTTGCAAAACCAATACGTGGCCTTTTGATGATGCCATGGATGATTCCTATGACAATAACAGCCCTTATTTTTAAATTCATGTTTGCAACAGACGTGGGAGTTATTAATTACATATTAAAGAGTTTGGGTCTGATTAGTGAAAATATATCGTGGTTGACTAACCCTAGTACAGCAATGATTGCAGTTATCTTTGCAAATATATGGATTGGTATCCCATTTAATACAATATTAATTTCAACAGGATTGACCACAATTCCCCAGGAGCTTTACGAAAGTGCTTCTATTGATGGGGCAAATGCAAGACAACAATTTTTTAAGATTACAATACCATTAATCAGGCCAACCATTGAGTCAATTTTAGTATTAGGCTTTATCTATACATTTAAGGTTTATGACTTGGTATATGTCATGACGGAAGGTGGCCCTGTGAATTCGACTCATCTTCTTTCTACATATTCCTATAAGCTTTCATTTGGTATGTATGAATATAGCAGGGGGTCAGCAGTAGCCAATGTATTGTTTGTAATTTTACTTTTGGTTGGTATTTTATATATGAGGATTACTATGAAGGGAGAGAAAGCAAATGATTAATGGGCAAAGACTAGGAAAGAAAAGAAATATTGTCTATTGTATAATATCAGTTCTTATACTAATAATACTCTTATTTCCGTTATTATGGATATTGATAACATCACTTAAAACGGAAAAAGAAATCTTTCAAAACCCACCGACATGGTATCCACATGTCCTAAATACCAAATCGTATCTGGCTCAGCTGGGAAATGGAGATTTTAATATGTTCCGTTCCTTTGCAAATAGTTTTGCGATATCATTGCTGGCGATGATTATTGCTGTTGTGCTTGCTGTACCGGCATCCTATGCCATTGCCAGGTACCGTTTTAGAGGACGGAAGGCAATGCTATTAATGTTTTTAGTAACCCAGATGCTTCCTGTATCTGTTCTGTTGACTCCTATGTTCATCATGTTTAGAGAAATGAATTTGTATAATTCCTGGTGGGCTGCCATTTTGGCAGATGCAACTATTGGTATACCTTTTTCAGTTCTGATTCTAAAAAACTATTTCGCCTCTATACCTGCCGAATTGGAAGAAGCAGCACGTGTAGACGGATGTAATCGATTTAAAGCATTTATGTATGTATATATTCCAGTAGCCAAACCCGGAATTATTGTTTGTGCTACATTTTCGTTTTTGTACGCGTGGGGGGATTTGGCTTATGGTATGACCTTTATTCTGGATCAGCAGAAACGTCCAATAACGTCAGGAATATTTAATTTTATGGGGCAATATGGTACCAAATGGAGCTACCTGACGGCGTTTGCTGTTGTTGGTATTATACCGGTAGCCTTAATATTTATTTTTATGCAAAAATACATAATCAGTGGAATGACAAGTGGAGCAGTAAAGGGGTGATAATATGCTTTACCAGAAAGATAATAAGCTTATCTATCATTTTGATGACCAGGAGTTATGGATTGAGGCATGGGGAGAGCACGGGTTACGTATTCGAGCTACTAAAAATGCGGATATGAGCTTAAAAAATTGGGCATTAGAGGACAAGAAAGGTATACCTGCCATTACAATCAATGAATTAAGCGGAATTTTGTCAAATGGGAATATTCGAGCGGTGATTTCTAGGAGAGGACAAATCAGTATTTATAATCAGAAAAATGAACGGATCATACAAGAGTATTGGAGAAATCGGGAAGATCTTCAGAGTGAAAACTGCAGTGCTCTCAATGTGGAAGGGCGAGAGTTTAAACCAAATCTGGGTGCTCAGTATCATCTGACATATCGTTTAGAGTCTTTGGATGCTCAGGAAAAAATATATGGAATGGGTCAATATCAGCAACCATATTTGAATTTAAAGGGTACTGATCTGGAGCTAGCGCAACGAAATTCACAGGCAAGTGTTCCCTTTTTTATCTCATCACTAGGATATGGAATGCTTTGGAATAATCCTGCTATTGGCCGTGCTGTTTTTGGAAAAAACATTATGACATTTGAAGCATATTCCACAGATGTATTGGATGTCTGGATTGTTGTTGGAGATAATCCTGCTGAAATAGTGGAAAGATATGCGAATGTGACTGGAAAACCACCTTTAATGCCGGATTATGGTTTGGGCTTTTGGCAATGTAAATTGAGATATCAGACACAACAAGAAGTTCTTGAGGTAGCAAGAGAATATAAAAAACGTAATCTTCCCATAGATGTCATTGTGATTGATTTCTTTCATTGGAAATATCAAGGGGAATGGAGTTTTGACCCGGACTATTGGCCAGACCCAGACGCTATGGTAAAAGAACTTGAAGATATGGGTATCAAGTTAATGGTTTCTATATGGCCAACGGTTGAGGAGAAATCAGAGAATTATGAGGAAATGCTAGAAAAAGGTTATCTAATCCGAACCGAGAGAGGGAGTCGTGTTGGCTTAGCCTTTGAAGGAAGTACCATACATATTGACGTTACCAATCCTGATGCCAGAGCATTCCTATGGGATAGGGTGAAACGGAATTATTACAGTAAAGGAATACAGGTATTTTGGTTAGATGAAGCAGAGCCAGAGTATTCCGTCTATGATTTTGATAATTACCGTTACTATCTAGGGACAGATCTGGCGATTGGTAATTGTTATCCAGTCTTTTATGCAAAAGCTTTTTTTGATGGAATGAAGAACGAAGGTCAAAATAATATAGTTAATCTAGCACGTTGCGCATGGGCAGGTAGCCAGAAATATGGTGCATTGGTTTGGTCCGGGGATATTGCTTCCAGTTTTACTAGTATGAGAAATCAGCTAGTAGCAGGACTAAACATGGGACTTGCAGGAATACCATGGTGGACTACAGATATCGGAGGGTTTCATGGCGGTAATCCGGATGATCCTGCATTTCGTGAGCTATTTGCCAGATGGTTTGCCTGGGGAGCCTTCTGCCCGGTAATGCGTCTACATGGCGATCGTGAACCTCACAAGGAGCCTATGGGTGAGAGTGGAGGTGCCCATTGTTGTTCTGGTGCAGATAATGAAGTTTGGAGTTATGGCGAGGAAGTATATCAGATATGTAAAAAGTATATGACCATAAGGGAAGAACTACGTGAATATATTCGGTCAGTAATGAAACAGGCACACGAAAAAGGGACTCCTGTTATGCGACCTCTGTTTTATATGTTTCCAGAGGATAAATCTTGTTGGGATATAGAAGATTCTTATATGTTTGGAGAGGATTATTTAGTAGCCCCTGTCTTTGAACAGGGAGTATCTAAAAGAAAAGTATACCTTCCAACACAATGCAATTGGAGAGCTTTAGAGACAAATCTTGTCTACGAGGGGGGACAATGGATTGAAGTCGATGCGCCATTGGATGTACTTCCTGTATTCCAAATTGTTAGGTAGAATGATTGCTTGCTAACATCATACATAAGGAGTATCATAAAATTAGCTACCGGTGAGGTAAGTCCCGGTAGCTAAAAGTATTTATACAAGGAGGGAGAGAATGAAAAAGAAAAGTCTTCGTAGTAAATTAATACGATTATTTTGTGTGACATCTATCATTCCTATATTGGTGTTAAGTTTTTTTTCCTATAATAATATTTCTTATACCATAAGGGACAATACTAGGGATCTTACAAATAAAAGCTTAAAACAGATTGATGACAATCTTCAGATATGGTTAGAATCATATGAAGATCTCCTTTATCAAATTTATACAGATGATAATATGGTAGATTGGGTGGATAAAATTAACGCTCAAACTAGTGTATCAGTAACTAAGAATCAGATACGTAGATATACTCGTGGATTACTAAATACAAAGGAGTATATACGGTCTATTACTATTATTACTGAGGATGGTACAGTTATTACTTATGATCAGTTAACACCGGCAACCTATCAGAATTCATGGATAAAAAGTTTTAATATAGGGATCAAAGAGCTGTATGATAAGGTTTCACGAGACTATAATATGCATGTATTTCCTACCCAGTATGGGACTCAATTTGCAAATCGAGATTATTACTTGTTTCATATAGCACACCGTATTATTGATTATAAAAATCTTGATAAAAAATGTGGAATAGCCATTGTTAGCATCGATGAGCAGTTTTTGGAAAATATTTGTATGACAACCAAAACTGGAAAGTTTGAGGACAATACAAACTTTATTGTTGATGATGAGGGACGAGTGATTAGTTACCGAGATAAAAGCTATATTGGTGACAAAGTTACCGATTATAAGAAAGACATAGATGGTAGAATAGAGGATTACTCTACATACATAAGAAAAGATAAGCAATATAGTACACAGTACACATCTGTATATGCATATCATGACGAAAAATTAGGCTGGGACATTGTAAATGTAACCGATCAGAGCAGTCTTATGGAAAAGTTGAAAGGTCAGTTTGAGATTATCCTTTTGTTAAGTGGATTGTTGTTTGCTATAGTGATAGCCTTTACAATAGGTATGTCGAATAAGCTGGTATCATCCGTACATAAAGTGACAGACATTATGGAGAAGACAAAGAATGGTGACTTATCTGTAAGAGTAGATCATGATAATAAGATGTTATTGGAAATCGAAAATATTGCGATACAATTTAATGATATGCTGAGTAAGTTGGACAAAGCTATACAAAGAGAACGAGAAGCACAGATAGTAGCATTAGAAGCCCAGATAAATCCTCATTTTATATATAACACACTGGATACCATAAACTGGATGGCAATTGATAAAAATGATTATGATATTAGCAATGCCATTAATTCATTGGCTACAATTCTACGTTACGCCATAGTGAACAATAACGCACAAGTAAGTGTTAGGGAAGAGATAGATTGGTTAAAAAAATATATATACTTACAACAGTTTAGGCTGAAGAATGAATTTAGCTGCTCCATAGAAGTAGATCCAATCGTCATGGAGGATAGAATATATAAATTGTTATTACAGCCATTTATTGAAAATGCCATTATTCATGGATTTGAAAGAGGGCATAAGAATGCATGTCTTAAGGTGCAGATAAACAGGCAGGACAATAATCTATCTATTATAATCTCTGATAATGGTATTGGCATGGAATCTAGTATGGTAGAGAGCTTTAATAACGAGATATTTGATGGAGGCGAAAAAGGACATCATATAGGAATGGAAAATGCCATTACTAGGTTAAGGATGTATTATGGTAATCGAGGAAAAATAAATATTTCAAGTACTTTAGGGGAAGGCACAATAATTAATATAGTAGTACCAATAGAAAATAATTAGTAAAATAAAGAAGACTTTAGAAATTTCTACCTTTTTTAGTTTTGTCGAGTTTTTGTTATGAGTGATCAACAGTAAAATAAGGATGTAAACTACTTAACAATTAAAAGGAGGTAAAGTATGAAAAAGGTTTTATCAATTGTACTTATTTTAACATTGTGTATGTCTTTATTAATGGGGTGTGGCTCTAACAAAAATGACAATCCTAAAGAGACTACAAAAGCTTCAGATAATACAAAGACTTCACCTGATGCGAGCAAACCTGCTGAAACAGAAGCTGCATCAACTGCTAAAGGAGATGTCACAATCTGGTACTACTGGGAAACAGAAGGACATCAAAAAGCTTTGAATCACATAATTGAGGAATTTAATGGTTCCCAAGATGCAATAAAGGTAGAGGCTAAGTATGTTCCATTTGCAGATTTCAAAAAACAGTTATCTGTTGGAGCTTCTGCTAATGAATTGCCTGATATCGTTATTTTGGACAATCCGGACCATGCATCCTACGCTGCAATGGGAATTTTTGCGGATATAACAAACAAATTTGATGTAAGTAGCTATTATCCAGGACCAGTAAATTCTTGTACATTAGATGGAAAACTCTATGGAGTTCCATTTGGAAGCAACTGTTTGTTATTATTCTATAATGAGGACATGCTTAAAGCAGCAAACGTTAAAGTTCCTACTACTTGGGATGAACTTAAAACTGCAGCAAAAGCATGTACAACTGATAAGGTATCCGGTTTTGCACACAGTGCATTACAGAATGAAGAAGGAACCTTTAACTTCCTTCCATGGGTATGGTCAACTGGAGCTAGTTCTTATGAAATCAATTCTGAGGGTGGAATTAAAGCGTTGAATCTTGAAAAAGATTTGGTTGAATCAGGCGCAATGACTGAGGAAGCGATAAACTGGACACAAGGTGATACAATGAATCAGTTTATTTCTGGTAACCTTGCAATGATGATCAATGGTACTTGGCAGATACCAACCATGCGACAGGAAGCTCCAGACTTAAAATGGAATGTAGCACCTATTCCAATGGACAAAGAACAAGCATCTGGCCTTGGTGGAGAAAACTATGCTGTTATAGCTGGTGGAAATGAAGAAGCAGCAGTTAAATTCTTAGAGTATGCAACAAGTAATGAAACTTGTCTTTATATGATGAATGCAATGGGGTATATATCCTCCAATTCCAAGATAGCAGAAACACAGTTCAAAGGTGATGCTGTTTATCAAGCATTTGTTGATGAGATGCAGTATGCAAAAGCAAGAGGACCATTAGCAGATTGGCCAAAGATCTCTGATGCTATATCATTAGCATTCAATGAAGTAATTACAGGACAAAGTAGTGCTGAAGATGCTGCAAGTAAAGCGCAGGCTACTATCGATTCTATATTAGGCAAATAATAAATGATACAGTAAAAGTATATACAATTAAAGAGACGGGGAGAGGAGTAATCCTCTCCCCGTCTCTTTACACTAGTAGATATGCATCGTCAATGACGAAGTTATGAGTTGAGGTATAATAGAATGAATATAAATATGAATAATAATTGTTTTCTTATAAAAGATAGATTCTGGTCTCGCTATAGACAACTTGTAAGACAGGAAATGATACCGTATCAATGGGGAGTATTAAATGATGCCATTGATGTTCATATTGAGAAGGAGCGTAATGATGCTTCCATACCTAATGAGAAAAGTCATGCAATAGAAAATTTTAAGATCGCAGCGGGTATAAGTAAAGGAGAGCATTACGGTTGGGTTTTCCAGGATAGTGATGTCTATAAATGGCTTGAAGCAGTAGCATATAGTCTAAAGGAAGAGATGGATCAGGAGCTTAAAAAACTAGCCGATGAAGTCGTTGATTTGATATCGTTAGCCCAAGAAAAGGATGGATATGTAAATACGTATTTCTCAATAAAGGCTCCTTTAAGAAGATTCAAACAACTAGGTGAGAGCCATGAGTTATACTGTGCAGGCCATTTTTTAGAGGCAGCAGTTGCTTATTATGAGACAACAGGAAACAAAAAAGTATTGGACGTAGCTTGTCGGTTTGCTGACTGCATAGACAGAAACTTTGGCCCAGAGGAAGGCAAGATTCATGGATGTGATGGACATGAGGAAATTGAGATAGGGTTAATGTGTTTATATCATCTAACCCACGTGGAACGATATTTGCATTTATGTGAATATTTTCTTAATATCCGGGGCACAGATAAAGATTTTTTCAGAAAGCAGAGAGCAGAGGATACGGATAAACATTCATTACTTGATGGAATGGATCAGTGGCCGGATACCTATTATCAGATACATAAACCAGTGACATTGCAAGACAGTGCAGAAGGTCATGCTGTACGACTTGTATATTTATGTACAGCCATGGCTGATGTGGCTGCATCGACAAAGAATGAAAAGCTTCTCGATTCTTGTAAGAAGATATGGCGGAATATAGTTGACAAGAGGATGTATATTACAGGTGGTATTGGTTCTACTGTACTTGGTGAATCATTTACTCTCGATTATGATTTGCCCAATGATACCATGTATTGCGAAACCTGTGCCGCTATAGGACTGGTATTTTATGCATATCAAATGCTAAGAAATGAATCAAAAGGAGAATATGGAGATATTATGGAGCGTAGCCTTTATAATACCATATTATCAGGTATGTCTCTGGACGGAAAACATTTCTTTTATGTAAATCCACTGGAAGCAGTACCGGAAAAGTCTAAGAAGGACCCAGGAAAAAGCCATGTGAAATGCAGTCGCCCGGAGTGGCTAGGATGTGCTTGCTGTCCACCTAATTTGGCAAGATTACTGACGTCCATAGAGCGCTATATTTATACTGTGAAAGAGAGAGAGATACTGATTAACCTGTATATAGGTTCCATAGCGACATTACATATAGAGGACAAAGTACTGGAGATCTCTCAGGAGTCAGAGTATGTTAGCAACGGAAATGTTTTATTAAAATGCAGAGGTAATCTGGAGAATCCTATAACATTAGGAATGCGGATACCGTATTGGGCTGAAGATGTGAAAGCTTATATGAATGGAAAAGAATATGTTGTTGAGAAGAATAATGGTTTCTGGTTTGTATCCGGATGTTTTAATGAGGATGTCATTGAATTACGCTTTAATGATGTGGTTAGAAGATGGTATGCTAACCCTAAGGTTTCTGAAGATATTGGAAAGGTAGCAATCTCTCGAGGTCCCTTTGTTTTCTGCATGGAAGGAATGGATAACGGGGATGATCTACATCAATTATATATTTCAAAAGATGCTCAGTTTAGCTATGATTGGGACGATGTGACCCTTGGTGGTATTGGTACAATTACAGCGGAAGCTGAAAGACTTAGTTGGGAGGAATCAGACAATTCTCTTTACAGAGCTGATGTTAAGAATTGGTGTAGAAAGAAACAAAAGGTGAAATGGATTCCTTATTATGCGTGGGCAAATCGTGGTGAAACAGAAATGTCTGTATGGGTAAAGGAAAAGTGATATGCAGTTGCAAGATACTTATTTATTTTATTATAATATTGTGTATAATAGAGGTTGCAATGGTTGTAAAGCACATTGCATTTGACTGGAGATAAAACAATGAATTATGCAGATATTAAGCAGTTTGATGTAGCAAATGGCCCTGGGGTCCGAATCTCTCTATTTGTCAGTGGCTGTACCCATCGGTGTGAGGGTTGTTTTAACCAGGTGGCGTGGGACTTTAATTATGGGACTCCCTTTACAGAAGAAACCATAGAACAGATTCTTGAATTCTTGAAGCCGGATTTTATTGCAGGGCTGACTCTGTTAGGTGGAGAACCTTTTGAACCGGTGAACCAGAAAGCGTTACTTCCTCTGGTAAAGCGAGTGAGAGAACTCTATCCAAATAAAAATATCTGGTGCTATACGGGGTATGATTTTGAAAAGGACATTTTAGGTGTGATGGTTGGGACCTATGCTGAAACCATGGAACTTTTGCAACATCTGGATGTTTTGGTAGACGGAGAATTTGTTTTAGAGAAAAAAGATCTGGGCTTACGCTTTAGAGGCTCATCAAACCAGAGGATTATAAAAGTACCAGCGTCTCTTAAAGAGAACAGGGTAGTTCTTTGGGAAGGTATGAACGTATAAAATATAAAAGGATGGTCAAACAATGAAGATTAATATTAAGAAACTGAACGAGAAAGCAATGTTACCTTCAAGAGGGAGTGAACAGGCAGCCGGTTGGGATCTATATTCTAACAATGAGGAAGCTGTAACAATTGAAGCCCATGCTACAGTAATGATTGGAACCGGTTTATCTATGGCGATTCCTGATGGCTATTTTGGTGCAATCTATGCTCGAAGCGGGTTGGCTACCAAGCAAGGCTTAAGACCTGCTAACTGCGTTGGAGTGGTGGACAGCGATTATAGAGGAGAGATTATAGTATCTCTTCACAATGATACCAATGAAACAAAGACTGTAAATCCTCATGAGAGAATTGCTCAGTTAGTGGTTATGCCTTATTTGGCTGTAGAATTTAAGGAAATCGATGATTTAGATGAAACAACAAGAGGTGAAAATGGGTTCGGTTCTACAGGACTTAAATAACCGATTAAAGCATTTGAAAAATATATCAGGCAATTCCAGTGTATCATATGCTCTGGAATTGCCTATTTTTTAGAAAATATGATACGATTGTTAACTTATAAGATAATCAAGTTGACAATAGACTACTGAGTGTTATAATGATAAGGAAAACGATGATACTTATATAGGATACATACTTTGGAGGCTTACATGAAAAGAAATAGTACCATAACTATTGTTTTGATTGGGTTATTTGCTGCAATTTTATCCATCTTTGCGCCGATTGCAATTGCTCTGCCATTTACCGCAGTACCAATCTCTCTTGCCACCTTCGCGGTGTATCTCTGTGGTGCTGTCTTAGGACCGTATCTGGGAACGGTAAGTGTAGCAATTTATTTACTATTAGGCTTGGTAGGAGTGCCAGTTTTTTCTGGATACACTGCCGGAGTACAGAAGCTTGTTGGACCTACAGGAGGATACATCATAGGCTATCTGTTTATGGCCTTCTTTACCGGGTATGCAGTGAGGAAGTTCCCTAAAAAGTATTTGGGTTATCCAATAGGAATGGTAATAGGTACAATTGCCTGTTATTTTGTTGGAACAGGCTGGTTTATGTGGGTAAGTGGAACGAAGCTATCAGCTGCCATGAGCATGTGTGTATATCCTTTTATTCCAGGAGATATTATTAAGATGGTTGCAGCCATTGCACTGGCATATCCCCTTAACCATGCCTTGCGAGGGCAACTAGTCAGAGAAGCTTAAAAGGAGCTGTTTGTTAATTGCCATTTTCTGTGTTATAATGAACGTGAACATATGATTCACGTATGAGGATGTCTCGTTAAAGCGTGGCATCTCTTTTTATTTAAAGGGAGGTTAATAATGCAAAAGAATGAAAAAGTTTATATACGGTTTCTGTTTTATACAGTAACAGTATTCTGGATGGAGCTAATCAATCAGCTGTTTACATATAAAAACCTATCTTGGCATGTTGCTTTTATATTCCTATTTTCTATGGGATTAGGGTCTATTTTTACCTTATTAACAGGGTTGTTTCCAAGGAAAATGAATAAAGCTCTCTCGTATATCCTTACAATTCTGACGTTTCTCTTTTATGCTACCGAGCTGGTATATCAGAGTCTATTTAAAGTTCCTCTACTTTGGGGAGTGGCAGCTGGTGCAGCAGATGATGCTACTGCATACTGGAAAGAGGGGGTAGAGCAGATTGTTAAAAACCTTCCGGCACTATGTCTAATGTTATTGCCTATTATTGCGTTAATCATACTAAGTAAAAAATACTTCCGCTTTAAGAGAAGGTCTTGGAAGCTTTCCGGTGGGCTACTTTTACTGTGCATAGTGCTTCAGCTATTTCCGGTATTATTGATTCGCCTTGGTGGAAAAGAATCCGTAGTCTATGTCAATTACTACGAGATGAATGACCAGACGGTAGCAGCGCGGACTCTGGGCATGTACACCACTTTTCGTCGGGACTTACAAGGAGTTGGAATGGTGGGAGATGATCTTTCTGACTTACTTCCTACTACAAAAAAGGAGACACCTAAACCTTCCCCGGGGGAGGAGAATAACAATAAACCAAAAGTTAGTACGTCTCCTCAGACCAGTGGCACTCCAGAGCCCACAGTCGCAC
>JAEYRR010000315.1 GCA_023435505.1 Bacillota bacterium
TGCAGATCCTAAGACGGTTTCTTCTTTGATCCCATCCGGTGGTAAAGAAGTGTGGGGAATCATGATTTCTTATACTACAATTATTACAATTGTACTTACCATTGTAGTGATGGTGGTATTAAATTTATTTATTAGAAAGACTAGATTAGGTAGTGCAATGCGAGCAGTATCTGAAGATAAAGGAGCTGCTACTTTAATGGGTATCAACTCAAATAGAATTATATCGATCACTTTCGCGATTGGTTCTGCCCTTGCTGGTGTTGCTGGCATTCTCTATGTATGCCAGTACGGGACTATTCAGCCTACTATGGGTGCCCTTCCAGGTATCAAAGCCTTTGTAGCAGCTGTTATCGGTGGTATCGGAAGCGTTCCGGGTGCCATGATAGGTGGTATTGGACTTGGATTGTTAGAGGCTATGACTAAGGCGTATATCAGTACTACTTTGTTAGATGCTATTGTATTTGGTATACTTATTTTAGTGCTGTTATTTATGCCTACAGGATTATTGGGCTCTAAGAGAGCAGAGAAAGTGTAGGTGAAGAACATGGATACTAATATACTAAAAAAGAATAAACAAAACATTATTAAAAGTATAATAAGAAATACAGCCATAGCAGTAGGAGTAGGAGTTCTTCTTGTACTTCTTGTAGAGCTTGGACTATTAAACCGTCAGTATATAAATCTACTTCCACAGCTTGGATATTATGTAATTCTTGCCGTGTCTCTTAATCTAGTAAGTGGATTTTTGGGAGAACTCACTCTAGGTCATGCAGCATTTATGTCCTGTGGAGCCTATATCAGTTCTTTAATTACCTTGAATCTGAACATTGGTTGGTTCCCATCCATTTTGGTAGCCATGATTGCAGGTGGAATCTGCGCAGCAATCTTAAGTTTCTTCTTCAGAATGGCTGTAATCAGATTAAGTGGTGATTATCTGGCTATCGTAACCCTTGCTCTTGGTGAAATAATAAAGTCTATCTTTAACTCAATGAATGATATTACTGGAGGACCACAGGGTCTTAAGAATGCCACTTATTATACGGATAAAGAACATTATTTATTTATATACATAGTAGTCGTAGTATGTGTGATCTTCATGTCCTGCCTAATCAAGACAAGATTGGGACGTGCTATTCGTGCGGTACGTGACAATGAGATTGCTGCGGAAGCTACCGGTGTTCCAATCAATAGAATTAAGGTCATGACGTTTGTAATCTCTGCATTTTTTGCCGGAGTAGCGGGTGTCATCTATGCTCATAACTTAAATATTATCAAACCAAACTATTTCGACTACAATATGTCTATTAATATTCTGTTAATTGCAGTTTTAGGTGGTTTAGGTAGCATCAGAGGTTCTATTATCTCAGTTCTTGTAATTGTTTTATTACCTGAGATGTTACGTGTAATCGGTGATTACCGTATGCTTATCTATTCTATGGCATTAATCACTATCATGTTGTTTAATAACTCTCAGTTGAAAAAACGATTAATGGATAGTGGAAAGCTTCCAAGCTTCTCAAAACTTAAACTTAAGAAGAATAAGGAGGAGGCATAGATATGGCATTATTAGAAGTTAAAAATCTAGGTATCTCCTTTGGTGGGTTACGTGCGGTAGATAAATTCAATGTATCCATTGAGAAGGGCGAACTATATGGGCTTATTGGACCAAATGGAGCAGGTAAGACAACGATCTTCAATCTTCTTACAGGCGTATATAAACCAACAGATGGATCAATTTATCTGAATGGAACAAGTATAGTAGGGATGAAACCACATGCAATCTGTAATTGTGGTATTGCTAGAACCTTTCAGAACATTCGACTTTTTGGGAAAATGACGGTGCTTGATAATGTAAAAGTAGGGTTTTACAATAACCATCCATATAATATGTTTGCAGGAGTGTTTAAATTTCCTGTATTAAAAAAAGAAGCAGTCATGGATACGAAAGCTATGGAAATACTTAAAGTATTCGGTCTGGATGGATATGCTGATGTATTAGCCAGTAATCTCCCTTATGGGAAACAGAGAAAGCTGGAGATTGCAAGAGCGTTGGCTACAGAACCAAAATTGTTACTATTAGATGAACCTGCTGCAGGTATGAATCCAAATGAAACGTTAGAACTTATGGATACCATACGTTTAGTTCGTGATAAATTTGATGTAACTATTCTACTTATTGAACATGATATGAATCTTGTTTCCGGAATCTGTGAGCAGATAACAGTACTTAACTTTGGTACTGTATTAACCGCAGGTAAACCGGAGGTTGTATTAAATGATCCAGCAGTTATTACTGCATATTTAGGAGAATAGGAGGTTGCCATGAGTTTATTAACTGTAAAAGATCTAGAAGTTTATTACGGAGTAATTCAGGCAATTAAAGGAATATCCTTTGAAGTTAATGAAGGTGAGGTTATCGCCTTAATCGGTGCCAATGGTGCAGGAAAGACCACAACCTTACATACCATTACTGGCTTGGTAAATGCCAAAAAAGGCTCTATATTGTATGATGGTAAGGAACTGACGAAGATACCTGCCCATAAGATTGTTTCCATGGGGATGGCACATGTACCAGAAGGAAGACGTATATTTGCAGAATTAACTGTATTAGAAAATCTTAAGATGGGTGCGTTTACGAGAACTAATCCTAAAGAAATAGAAGAGTCTCTTGAAATGGTATACAAGAGATTTCCACGTCTGGAGGAAAGAAAAAATCAGACAGGTGGTACGTTAAGTGGTGGAGAACAACAGATGTTAGCGATTGGACGAGCACTGATGTCAAAACCAAGAATTATATTGATGGATGAGCCATCCATGGGACTTTCTCCAATTTTCGTAAGTGAAATCTTTGATATTATAAAAGAAATTAGTACCAGTGGAACTACTGTTTTACTGGTAGAGCAGAATGCTAAGAAAGCATTAGAGATAGCAAATCGCGCATATGTATTAGAGACTGGAAAGATTGTACTTTCTGGTGATGCCAAGGAAATGAT
Organism: Bacillota bacterium; assembly: GCA_023435505.1. Classification (GTDB taxonomy): domain Bacteria; phylum Bacillota; class Clostridia; order Lachnospirales; family Lachnospiraceae; genus KM106-2. The sequence goes on from JAEYRR010000315.1 coordinate 2,994, forward strand.
GGACAATGCTTCTGTGAAGAAAGCGTATTTGGGAGAGTAGGAGGCGTTATAATGAACAATTATGTGATTACTATTACCCGAGGTTATGGAAGTGGCGGACGTACTATGGGGCAGATGCTTGCAAAAGAGTTGGGAATTGGCTATTATGACCGGGAGTTGCTTCGTTTGGCATCCGATCAAAGCGGTATCAATGAACAGTTATTTGCCAAAGCAGATGAGCAGGTAAAGAACAGCCTTCTTTACAAAATAGTGAAGAAGACCTATAAAGGAGAACTGATTCCACCAGATAGCGAAGATTTTATCTCCAATGACAATCTTTTTAATTATCAGGCAAAAGTAATCCGTCAATTGGCAGAAAGTGAATCCTGTGTTATTGTTGGACGTTGTGCGGACTACATACTGAAAGATATGGATAATGTGATTCGTGTATTTGTCCACGCTCCTTTAAAGTCCTGTATTGATCGCTTGGAGGAGATGTATGGGGAGGATCGTAAAGAATTAGAGAAGAAGATTAATTCCATAGATAAGAGAAGAGCAGCTTATTATGAGTATTTTACTGGTACTCATTGGAATAATGCAGAGAATTATGATCTTTGTGTCAATACCAGTTCTTTAAGCTTTGAAAAAGGCGTGGAAATTATTAAATCTTATCTGGATATTAAACTGAAATAAGAGTAGTAATGTAACGTTATGAAAGCACTAGGGCGATATGTTGACACCCTGGTGCTTTTCTATACATAAAAAGAGGTAGTTGGTTTTAAAACTTGAAAACTGTATGTGCAATGTGTATACTAGGTAAAAGGTATAATTTGGTTCGTTTACATACATAGGTGAAGGGAAGGAAGGATAAAGAAATGATTGCAGAGAAGATGAAAGGTCTTGTTGCTAATAGCAGTGTGATACGTGCGATGTTTGAAGAAGGAAAGAAACTAGCTGCCCAGTATGGTGCAGAGAATGTATATGATTTTAGCCTTGGAAATCCAAGTGTGGAGCCACCTAAGCAGGTAAAGCAGGCAATTGTTGATGTAGTTAATACAGAGGATTCTATGGAGGTCCATGGCTATATGAATAATTCCGGATATGAAAGTGTCCGTGAAGCCATAGCAAAGAGTCTGAATATGAAATTTAATACGGCTTTTTCTCAGAATAATATTATAATGACTGTTGGAGCTGCCGGTGGTCTTAATGTAATTTTAAAAACTCTGCTTAATCCTGGAGAAGAGGTTGTGACATTTGCCCCTTATTTTGGCGAATATAATAACTATGTTTCCAACTTTGATGGGAAGCTTGTTGCAGTAGCACCTAATACAGCCAACTTTCAGCCTGATATTGATGGATTCCGTGCTGCTATAACGCCAAAAACTAAGGCGGTTATTATAAATACCCCTAATAATCCAACGGGAGTTGTGTATTCTGAAGAAACAATTCAAGCAATTGCTAAGGTGTTAGTTGATAAGGAAAAGGAATATGGTACTACCATCTATCTTCTAGCAGATGAACCTTATCGTGAACTGGCTTATGATGGTGTAGAGGTTCCTTATCTTACGAAATATTATAAGAATACCATTGTAGGATACTCCTATAGCAAATCCTTATCTCTTCCTGGAGAACGTATTGGTTACCTTGTCATTCCTAATGAACTTGAGTATTATGAGGATGTATTCGGAGCTGCCAATGTGGCCAACCGTATCTTAGGCTTTGTCAATGCCCCATCTTTAATTCAGAAGGTAGTTGCAAGATGTGTGGATGCTGAGGTAGATGTGGAAGTTTATAATCGCAACCGAGAACTTTTATACAACAGTCTGTTAAGCTATGGATACTCCTGTGTGAAGCCTCAGGGAGCCTTCTATCTCTTTGTTAAAAGCTTAGAGCCTGATGATAAGGCTTTTGCTCAGGCTGCAAAGAAATACAATTTATTGATTGTTCCAGGTTCCTCCTTTGGTTGTCCAGGTTACGTTCGTATTGCATATTGTGTAGACTATGATATGATTAAGCGTTCCTTACATGCATTTGAAACACTGGCTAAAGAGTATCTGGGAGAGTAACTTTAACTCACCAGAGTAAGAGAAAGGAAGGATGAGATGAAACCTTGGCAAATGAACATACGTAAGGTGGATCCTTATGTGCCGGGAGAACAGCCTAATCTTCCAGATATGGTGAAACTCAATACAAATGAGAATCCCTATCCTCCTGCACCGGGAGTAAAGGAGATTGTAGAATCCATGGATGTGGACAGACTTCGTCTATACCCAGACCCTCTATGTAACTCTTTGGTAGATGTGCTGGCAGATTTTTATGGACTAGATAAAAATCAAGTTTTTGTAGGGGTTGGATCCGACGATGTGCTTTCTACGGCGTTTATGACGTTTTTTAATAGTGAGAAACCAATTCTATTCCCTGATATTACCTATTCTTTTTATGATGTCTGGGCTAATGTTCATAGAATTCCATATGAACAGATTCCGTTGGACGAGAATTTTAGAATATGTAAGGAGGATTATTATAAGGAGAACGGCGGGGTTGTAATTGCTAATCCCAATGCGCCAACCTCTATTTATGAACCACTATCTTTTATAGAGGACATCCTTTTACATAATCAAGATGTCATTGTTATAGTAGATGAGGCTTACATAGACTTCGGTGGGGAATCCGCACGGAAGCTTATCAATCAGTATGAGAATCTCCTTGTAGTTCAGACATTTAGTAAATCCCGTTCTATGGCAGGAATTCGGATTGGATATTGTATGGGCAATCCGGAGTTGATCAAGGCAATTAATGATGTGAAGTATTCCATTAACTCTTACACTATGAATATGACCTCTCTCCTTGCAGGAGTAGAGGCAGTGAGGGATAGGGATTATTTTTATGCTACCATTGATAAGATTATAAAAACAAGAGAGAGGACTAAGAAAGAGTTGGAGCAGTTAGGTTTTGTCATTCCTGATTCTAAAACGAACTTTCTGTTTATCACACACAAAAGTATAGACTGTGTTGATTTGTTTCAATGGTTAAGAGAACGCCATATTTATGTACGTCATTTTAATGTGGAGAGAATAATGAACTATCTGAGAATTACCATAGGTACCGAGGAAGAGATGGACCGCTTGATTACGGCCATAAAGGAGTATCAATCCCAATCATAGGAATGGGAATAAGGAGGTATCTAGGTGAAGGTATTAATTGCTGAGGATGATTTTGCCAGTCGGACTTATATGCTTCGTATGTTAGAACAATATGGAGAATGTGATATTACAGTTGATGGACAAGAAGCAGTAGAAGCTGTAGAATTGGCGCTAGAGGATGGGGAGCCTTATGACTTAATCTGTCTGGATATTATGATGCCGGAGATGGATGGATATACAGCACTTGAAAGAATTCGTAGATTAGAGATCGATGCTGGAATTGAGGAGAATATGCGTAGTAAGGTCATTATGACAACAGCTCTAACGGATGGACGTAATGTGCAAAAAGCATTTCAACTGGGTTGCGTTGCATATGCCGGAAAGCCAATTGATCCTCATAAATTTGAACATGAATTAAAAAAACTGTCTCTTATCTAGAAGAGACAGTTTTTTTAATCCAATTACTATGCGTAAGATAATTATAAAACATAAAATGGGTAGTATACCTTAAATTATGGTTAGTAAAGACGATGGAATATGTTAGAATAGAGGATATAGGGTACGATAAGTAAAGAGAAAAAGGAGTGGATAAGCTTGAGTGAAAAAACCAGAAGAGTTATTATGACGGTAAGTGGAGTTTTGATTTGTGGCTTCAGCGTTGGAATGTTTGATTTTTCAAACTTCGGTATGGATCCCTTTCAGGTGCTGGCTCATGGAATATGGAACAAAACATCAATAGGCTTTGGAACGCTGTATACTATAATAAATGTACTTATGTTAGTGGGTATATTCTTTTTGGATAAGACCAAGATAGGCCTAGGTACAGTGATTAACATAACATTACTTGGATATGTAGCGGAATTCTTCTCCGGGGTCTTTGATTATTGGCTACCTTCCCCTGACCTCTGGATAAAAATAGCCTTTCTTTTGGTGGGAATAGTTATTATGTGTTTTGGTTCAGCTTTATATTTTACTGGAAATATGGGTGTTTCTACCTATGATGCAGTAGCCTTGGTAATGTCGGAACGTCAGAAAAGAGTGAAGTTTCAATTCTGCAGAATAGGAACAGATTTGATGTGTACTGCAGTGGGATTTGCACTTGGTGCAGTAGTAGGAATAGGAACATTAGTGACGGCCTTTTTTATGGGTCCAATGATTTCATTTTTTAATAGGACAGTAGCCATACCATTTAGATATGGAAGAAAAAAAGAGATTGATACATAAATTACACTCCAAGGTCAGACAAGTCTGTTTGACCTTGGAGTGTAATTATTTTACTGACGTAATTAGGAGCAAACGATTATATAGTACGCTTCTGGTCAAGCGATTGTGAAAAGTTACGCACGGTAGGAATTCTGTAAAGGAAAGGAAACATAACAGTGGAAATGATTACGCCAAAGGTATTCTGTACCAGATTGCCAGGAATCCCACCTATAGCCCCCATTCCAAGCCCCATAAAGGACATATCAAATACAAAATAGCATGAAGTGACAATTATACCAGCGCATATACCACCTAGTACAACAGATAGGACACGTATAATCGGGTCCTTTGTTATCTTACTAATGCCCATAAACACTAACCAGGCCATAATAGCAGCACCAGCTTTTATAAGTAAAGTTGCTATGGCATATAAGGGATAGCCAGAGAATATATCGGCTAACATAGAACCAATTCCGGCAGCTAGGGCACCATATAGTGGCCCTAGTAAAATACCTGAAAGTATTACCATTCCATCACCTAGATGGGTATAGCCTTTAATGGAAGGTATCTGTAC
>JAEYRR010000348.1 GCA_023435505.1 Bacillota bacterium
GATACAGGTGGTGGTTTATTCTCAACGGCAAGTGATCTAGCCAAATTTGGTACGATGTTACTCCAGAACGGAACCTATCATGGTAATCGTATCCTCAGTAGAAAAGCCATTGAGAAAATGACAGCACTTGCCATTGAACCTAATATCCTAGATTATTGTTGGGAAGCAGGTGGTCTCCCACATCCATATGGTCTTGGACCAGAACTACGCTGTAACTGGAACAATATGTTTACCCCTGGTTCCTTCTATCATGAGGGTGCAGGCTCTTGTTCCCTCATCATTGATCCAAAGGAGAAATTAGTCGCTGCCTGGTTTGTACCATATCTTCCTGCTGGTTCTTGGTATCCAGAAGGTCTTTATAATGCGGCCAATATTATGTGGTCCGGATTATTATAAGAAGCCAACTTATAGGAGAAACCTGGCAGTCCAATTAACTGCTTAGAAAGGCTTGATTTTCATGAACTATGTTTTACATAAATTACGTGTATTAAAAGCTGTGGCTTTTGTCACCTATAAGGAGTGGGCTGCTTACCGCACCCACTCTATGGTCTCTATTCTGGTGGGACCGGTATATTTTATCTTACAGTATTTTATCTGGAATGCCGTTTACGGAGACCAGGCTATGATCAATGAGATGTCCTTATCTGCTATTCTGACCTATTTTGGAGTCAGTACCCTAATCGGATATCTGACGATGGATTTTGCAGATTGGAACCTTCAGATGCTTGTACGGACCGGTAAATACATCACTTTTGCCCTCCGTCCCATTCATCACAGATTCTTTGCCTTATCACAAAAGGTAGGACATCGTATACTGGGACTATTGTTTGAATTTATTCCTTGCTATATCCTATTCTTCTTTCTGTTTGATGTAAACTTAAAGCCAGTTCACATAGGATACAGCCTACTTTCTATCCTGTTTGCCTTTTTGATTAACTTTTATGTTCACTACTGTATCGGCCTGACTGCTTTTTGGTTTACTGGTTCTTCAGGAATTCGTGGGGTCTTTAATCTCTTCATGCAGATATTCTCTGGATCAGTTATTCCACTGGTATTCTTTCCACGTGCTATACAAGTGTTACTGTTCTTCCTGCCATTCCAGTATATCAGCTATGTACCGGCCATGGTTTTTACAGGAAGATATGAGCTTGCAGGCATTACGATGTCTCTTCCGCAGATTATCTCCCTACAGGCAGTAGCCCTTCTTCTTGTCATGCTGCTAAGTGAACTACTATACCGCGCCAGTATGAAACGTTTTACCGGCGTAGGGGCTTAAAGGAGGAAAGTATGAAAAGATATATTAAAATTTACAGAGAATGTATAAAGATTTCCTTTGCCTCTGCAGCAACCTACCGATTGAACTTTATTCTGGACATCTCCATCCTGTTAATTAGCAATTTGCTGTTTCCGCTGGTAACCATCCTGATTTATAATTCCGGTTCTAGTTATTCGGGATGGACATTTTATGAGGTGCTACTAATCCAGTCTATCTTCATTATCTCTACTGGATTTGCAGACATGCTGTTTAACGGTATTTTGTGGGCCACCATGCAGCATATTGTAGATGGCACCTTTGAATTGGTCTTGATTAAACCAGTGGACTGTACCTTCCTACTGTTGGCCTCCAACTTTCAGATTAACAGTATCGCTCTGGTGATAGGAGGGCTTACCCTTTCCGTAATTGCCTTAGTGAATCTGGGTGGTCTGACTTTGATTGGCTTACTTAGTGCTCTTTTGTTCTTCTTAGGAGGGCTCTTGGTCATGTTGGGCTTTGCCTTTATGATGGCTGCTACCTCCTTTAAATGGGTAGCCAATTCAAGAATTCCAGAGATGTTTCACTCAGTACAACAATTTGGTAACTATCCACAAAGTATATTTCCGAAGGCAGTAGTGGCTGTCAGTTCCTTTGTAATTCCTGTCTCTATGATAGGATTTTTCCCAGCTTCTGCACTTATCGGAACCATTCACGGCTATATGTTTATTGCTCTGATTCCTTGTGTATTATTCGGTATTTTAGGAATCTCCCTATTCAAACATATGGTTCATTTGTACGAAGGCGTAGGAGGTTGATAATATGGAACCAATTATAAAAGTAGAACACCTGACAAAGACCTATGATACCTATAAAAGAGGAAGCGGTTTTAAAGCAACGATTAAGAGTTTCTTTAAACGGGAGCACGTAAAGGTCAATGCTGTAGATGACATCTCCTTTACCGTAGAGAAAGGGGATATTATTGGATTATTAGGGCCCAACGGTGCGGGTAAGTCTACCACGATCAAGATGTTGACAGGGGCTTTGTTTCCTACTAGTGGAGGCATTGATGTTATGGGATATTCTCCAAGCAAGAATCGCCTTTCCTACGTAAATCAGATGGGTGCTGTGTTCGGACAGAAATCACAGTTAATCTGGGACATTCCTCCTTTAGACAGTTTTCATATGAACAAAGCAATCTACAACATAAAAGAATCTGAATTTAACGAAAGATTAGATCAGTTAGTAGAGCTTTTTGATATTGAAGAAGTAATCCATAAACCAACCCGAGTATTATCTCTGGGAGAAAGAATGAAATGTGAGTTTGTAATGGCCATGCTACACAAACCAAAGGTTGTCTTCTTAGATGAACCAACCATAGGATTAGATGTCATTGCAAAACAGAAAATTCGGGACTTTATTCAGGAAATGAATAAACAGGGAACCACCTTTATCCTAACCACTCATGACCTGGAAGATGTGGAGCAGCTGGCTCAGAAGGTCATCATCATCAATCATGGTAAAAAGGTATTTGATGGTTCGATTAAAGATCTTACAACCTATTTAGGTGCTAAGAAAGTTATAAGCCTTACCTTTAATAAGCCTATAAAAACGATTGAGATGAAAGGAGTTCAACTGATTAATCAGCCTTCTCCATATGAAATGGACCTGGAGCTGGATCAGGATATCCTCTCTATCGGTGATTTCCTTCAAATATGTTCTAATGAGTACGGATTTAATGATATTTCTATTAAGTCCCTTCCTATGGATCAGATTATCACCAACATCTATGAGGCAAATCTAGAACAATAGTGTATAAAAATGCCTTCCCATTTTACAATGGAAAGGCATTTTCTTTATCTCATATACTCTTTATTATTTCACTTTCTCCAAATCTGGTTTAGCTATGACTATTTTCCCATCTACCAGATCCATCTTAACCTTGTTATCACCAATACCCATTTGCACTAACATTTCTCTAGGAATCTGAACACGTCCTGCTTTATCTAAAATAACATATTCTTCTTGTGTCTCTTCCTCCATCCAGTCTAAAGCATGATTATTCTTTAAGGCCTCTTCAAAGGAAGTTTTTAAGATACGTTCACTGCTTGTCTTTCCATCCCTGATAGAGACCACACGCTGAACCTTCTTAGACAGCTTTACATCATGGGTAACGATGACAATGGTCAATCCCATTTCTTGATTCAGTTTTCGAAATACATCAAGAATATAGTCAGCAGTCTTTCTGTCAACAGATCCAGTAGGTTCATCTGCTAGTAACAGTTTTGGTTCATTTGCCAGAGCAATAGCAATGGCAATCCTCTGTTGCTCTCCACCGGACAACTGGCTTAACCTGCTTTTTTTCTTAGAAGACATACCTACCATTTCTAAAAGTTCTAATGCTCGCTCCTTCTTTGCTTTTTCTGTACCAAACAACATCGGAGTGATTACATTTTCCTCTGCGCTTAAGTAAGGTAAGAGGTTTCTGGCATTATTCTGCCACACAAAACCTACGGTATCCCTTTTATAAAGCACTAACTCCTTTTCAGTCATGGAAAACAAATTCTTTCCAGCCACATGGAGAGACCCTGCACTTGGTCTATCCAGTCCACCAATCATATTGAGGAAGGTAGATTTACCGCTACCACTGTTTCCGATAATGGCAGTCAATTCTCCTTGTTCTACCGTGAGATCAAGTCCTTGAAGCGCTACTACCTCAATATCATCTGTCTTATATATTTTCATTAGATTATCTGCTACAATCATCGGTTCACTCATTGACTATCTCACCATCCTCTAATTGAAATACCACATCTCCTGCTGACATTAACCCTACATCATGGGTAGTCATCAGTATTGTGATTTTCTCTTTCTCTACTAATTCTTTAAACAGATTAACTACTGCAAATGCGGTATTCGTATCCAATTCGGCCGTAGGTTCATCAGCTATAATAACAGTTGGCTTATGGGCAATTGCTCTTGCTATTGCAACCCTCTGCTGCTCTCCACCAGACATTTCCTGAGGCATATGATACATACGTCCTCCTAATCCAACTTGTTTTAGACACTCCTCTGTTCTGGCTTTCATATCCCCATCATAACTAGATAGACGAAGCGCAAATTCTACATTTTCATAAGCTGTCATATTGGGAATTAGACTGATGGATTGGAAGATGAAACCAACTTCCTGTCTCCTAATCATCTCCTTTTCTTTCTCGCTTATATCAGTGATTTCTTTTCCGTTAAAAAACACCTGGCCTGAGGTTGGGTTATCCAGAGCTCCCAGTATATTAATTAGGGTTGTCTTACCCGAGCCGGATCGTCCCCGTAGGATTGCTAATTTCCCCTTTGGGACCTCAATATTGATATCTTTCAGTGCCTGAAAGCTTTCCTTCCCGACAATAGGAAATATTCGATTTATATTTTTTGTAACCAGTATAGATTCCATTTGACTTTCCTCCTTTTGCTCTTGTTATTAATCTTCTCCAAGTTTTAAAGCCTGTGCAATCTTTAATCTGTTTACAAGACCGGCAAGTACACACATACAGGCAACAAATACCAGGGCAACGATCACAAACAATCGCACCATGTCATTGGTCTGAGTCATAAGTTCTAACGGAAGAGCCTGGTTTTCTCCAGAGTATGCTATCTGAATCATTGGAATATATAATCTAGAGGCAAGGATACCAATTCCGGCACCTAATAAAATGGCTAATCCACCAGTAAACAACTGCTCATTGATTAACATATGTATAATCTCACCCTTAGACATACCCATAGCTCTAAATACACCGAATAACAACTCTCTACTACGTATGGAGAGAATCCAGTAAATCAGATATCCAATGCAACAAAGAATCAAGATAACAATAAAACTCATAGTAAGTATACCATTGGTTCCTTGGAAGAGAGGATCTTTACTGATACCGAGTACCGTCTGTTTTTTATCTACAAGGTTGGTCAGACTTATACCATTGTTAGAGATATAATCATAAAAGAAACTGGTATCTTTCTCTTTTAATTTCATCCAAACCTGATATGGTTCCGTCTTCCATTGTCCCTGTATATAATTTAGATTTCCTATAACCATGTAATTATCTACTGTATCACAAGTACCGTTATCATATATCTCTACTCTGGTAGGGTTATATCCAGGCCAGTAATCAACAAAACCATAGATAACACCATTTACC
>JAEYRR010000341.1 GCA_023435505.1 Bacillota bacterium
ATATACAGCAGCATAGGCTTTTCTGGTTTCTTCATTTTTCTTTTCCTGAATAACCGGAGCAGTAATCATATTTACAAACGCCAGAAGTAAGCCCGCGATAAATGTAATCACCAATAATACAACTGCATCTTTAATAATTGTGTTTTTTCCTTTACTTGCTGACATTCTTTGCTGCCCCCTTTCTACCAAACGCTGTAGGAAGTGATACCTTTTCAATCAGAGGCACTAAAAGGTTACAGAAGATAATCGCATAGGAAACACCTTCTGCTGAACCAGCCCAGATTCTTAAGATACCGGTAATAATACCAAGAATGATTCCATAGTAAACCTTACCACGGAAGGTCATTGGAGAGGTTGTATAGTCAGTAGCCATAAAGAAGGCACCGATGATAAGACCACCTCCACATACTTCTGCAGCAAGATAAGTTGGATCGAAGCCATGACCAGCAAAAAGACCCATAAATATTGCAAAAGTACCAATGTACATCTCTGGAATTCTCCAGCTGATCACTCTACGAATCAGTAGATAAGCAGCGCCGATTAGTAGCATAAGTACGGATACTTCACCGATACATCCAAATTTATTTCCCACAAACATATCCCATAAGGTAAGCTTGTTGGCACTTAAGATATCTGCTGCATTACTTGCTGCACCACCATCCTTCAGTAATTGAAGAGGAGTCGCACCAGTAATGGCATCTGTTGAAGTTCCCCAATCTGCCATTTTCTTACCAAATGAAATTAGAAGGAAACAACGAGCTGCTAAGGCAGGGTTCATAAAGTTCTGACCAATTCCACCATAGAGCATCTTAACAATAAGAATCGCGAAAATACTACCAAGTACCGCAATCCAGATTGGGAGTCTTGGAGATAAGTTAAGAGCTAAGAGTAAGCCTGTTACAAATGCACTTAAATCGTGAATGGTAACTGGCTTCTTCATTAATTTTTCATACACATACTCAGTTAATACTGAAGTCAGAACACATGCTAAGATAATAAAGAATGCGTTCCACCCAAATTTATATACGCCCCAGGCGCTGGCTGGGAATAACGCAATAAGAACATCACCCATCAGAGTTGTGGTGGAAACCTGACTCCTAACGTGCGGAGATGATGATACGTTTAATAATTTACTCACAATTTACACCTCTCTCTGTATTTATTTTGCTTTTTTTCTACTTGCAATAACTTCTTTTCTAGCCTTCTTGAACTGTTGGGTCAATGGAATTCTAGCTGGACATGCAAAGGTACAGCAACCACACTCGTAACATTCCATACCCTGAAGGTTGACAAATTTATCTATATCTCCCTGTTTAACCGCTTTCGCCATCATAGCAGGAACCAGACGACATGGACATACTGATACACATCGTCCACATTTGATACAATTGCTCTCTTCCACCTCAGCAACAGGATCTTTTTTCATTGCCAATAATGCAGAGGAAGCTTTTGTTACAGGAACATCGATATCATATAATGCCATACCCATCATAGGACCACCGGAAATAACCTTCTCAGGTTCTTCAATAAATCCGTCTGCAGCTTCTACCAGTTCTTTATAGCTAGTACCTGTCTTTACGACAAAATTGCATGGATTTTTTATGGCATCACCTGTTACAGTAATCACACGACGGATGCTTGGAATGTTTTCACATACAGCCATGTAAATAGAAATAACAGTATCTATATTACTTACTATGCAGCCAACGTCAGCTGGAAGTAAATTAGAATTCAATTTGCGACCACAGGTAGCATAAATTAATTTTCTCTCTGCTCCCTGAGGATACTTTGTCTTTAATACCTTAACCGATATGTTGCTCTCATTAGCAACCGCTTTTTGCATTACTTTAATAGCTTTAGGCTTGTTCGCCTCAATAGATATAACACCTTTTGCATTAGGGAATAGGGAAAGAATGATTTTCAGACCTTTTACAATTTCTTCCGGAGATTCTATCATCATTCGGTAGTCAGAGGTAAGGTAAGGCTCACATTCTGCGCCGTTTACAATAACATAGTCAATTTTATTGTCATCTTTAGGTGTTAATTTTACATGAGTTGGGAATCCTGCTCCTCCCATACCGATAATACCGGCTTTTTTTACGCAGTCCCTAATCTCCTCTTTTGACATCTTGGTATAATCCTGTTTTTCGCCGTAGCCTTCTACAGGCTTATACTCTCCATCATTCTCGATGATAATAGAGTCTACCATATTGCCGGATGCCACTAGGTGCTTTTCAATAGCTTTTACCTTACCGGATACCGAACTACAGATAGAAGCAGAGATAAATCCCGTTCCCTCTGCTATGGTCTGTCCCATAAGCACTGTATCACCTACTGCTACCACAGGAGTAGCTGGCGCACCAATATGTTGTGATAATGGAAACACCAAGTCACCTTTTGGCATTATAACTTTTGTAGCTTTCTCTTTTGATAAGTTTTTCCCATCTTCAGGATGTATGCCGCCTTTAAAAGTAGCCATACGCATTGTCAATCCCTCTTTCCTTTAATAAATTAGTATACCTATAAAAGTAATCAGCACTATCTTTAAT
>JAEYRR010000371.1 GCA_023435505.1 Bacillota bacterium
TTAGTATCCTCTTCTTCTGATGGCTGATTTGGATCTGTCTTTAACAATTCCTCTTTTAACTCTGTAATAACCAGAACAGTATCTAGTTTGGAAAAATCCACTGCAGGTCTTATATATCCAGACTGGCTCATGTTGGCGGAATCTAAGGATACACTATCAACATATCCAATCAGTATTCCTGGAAGAAACTTGTTACTTACCTTGGAAGTAACGACTTCATTCCCTACTTCTATTACTGCATCCTTTTTAATTAAATTCATCTCAATCAGACCTGAGGTGAATAATTCCAGATTACCTTTAACATTACAGGTGTCACCAGAATCTCTGAACATTCCACCTACGTTACTGGCATCATCTACAACCAGACGAACGACTGAATAGTTATATCCTACCTCAGTAATAATACCAACTAGTCCTTCATCTGCTATAACATTCATTTCCTCTGTTAGACCATCTCTACTACCTTTATCTATGGTGATGGTACTATACCAGTTATTTGGATCATAACTGATGACTGTGGCAGCAACCTTAGGATATGTTTTATAATCCTGGTCTAACTTATAAAGCTTACGATACGTATCCAGTTCATATTTATCCTGCAACAAATTATTATTTTCTGACTTTAACTTACTAATCTCCTGTTGAAGAGCTTTGTTTTCTTTCGTCAAATCTTCAACTGAATTGATTAATTCCGCTTTGGAATGAATAAAACTTCCAATTTGGTTGATCCCCTTTTGCATAGGAGTCATGACCCTTCCTACAAAAGTTTTGGCAGGGGCCACAGCCTCACTATATTTGAATGAAACAAATATCAGAATTAAGCACAGCACAGTTAATCCTAATAGAATATACCTTGGTGCTATGTTAACTTTAAACCGACGTCTCATAGGAAACTCCCTTCCCTATTTATTTTATTTTTCTCTTTAATGACCCAGAGGCAAAAATAGATGTCAGAGTACTTAGACTGGAGTCATCTATGATTGCTCCAAGCCCATTGATTACTGCATTAGCTGGGTTTGAACAGATATTAACTTTAAGCTCGGTCTCCTGGCTAATCAACTTATCAAGATTACGGATATTAGCAGAACCACCTAAAATGTATATACCTGAGTCAATAATATCAGAGGAGATTTCAGGAGGTGTTCTTTCTAAAATCATCTTAATATTATCAATAATGCTATTTAGATATTCAATGATAGCTTCATGAACCATACTGGACTTGATTTCCATCTCACTTGGAAGTCCTGTTACCACATTACGTCCATAGACTTTTACAGTTCTTTCCTCGGAATCGAATGCGTCAGCCAGTTCCTTTTTGATATTCTCAGCTGTCTTATCTCCAATCAGTAAATTATACTTTTTCTTTACATATAATCGAATGGATTCATCCAGTCTGTTACCACCAATAGGAATCAGTTTACTAATTACAATACCACCTAAGGACATAATACTAATTTCAGTAGTGTCTGCACCTATATCAACGGTCATAACACCATGAGCACTAGTTATATCTAAACCTGCACCTAAGGCTGCTGCAATCGGTTTTTCAACGATCCCTACAGACTTGGCTTTGATGCAGGAGTGTGCAATCAAATCACGGAACGCCATCTTCTCTACTTCTGTAATATCAGTAGGTACGGCAATTACACAATAACCACCTTTAAAATTGGCTTTTAATATTTTCTTAAATGTAGTATTTACTAATGTTTCCATATTGGCAATATCTGCGATAACACCATTACGTACTGGATAAGATACCTTAATATTACGAGGTGCCTTTTCTAACATCTCATAAGCTTCATCACCAACAGCAATCACACGGCTTTTATTTTCGATTGCAATTACATTCTTCTCATCAAATAATATCTCATGTCCCTTACGGTATATTTTTAATTTGATGGTACCTAAATCAATTCCTAATAATCTATTTGTCATTGTGTTCTCCCTTCTAGTTTTACAGCAATCCTTGTTCTTTTAAGCTTACATATTTATTATCCCCAATAATTAAGTGATCCATAAGCCTAATTCCTATTAATACCCCAGCTTCTTTCACCCTTTTTGTAGCAGCCAGGTCCTCACTACTAGGAGAGGGGTCCCCGCTGGGGTGATTGTGCAGAAGTATAATATTAACTGCACCATGCTTCAACGCATAGATAAAGAGTTCTCTTGGCGCAAGTAAAGAAGCATTTACTGTTCCCGAAGATATGATTTTATTACCAAGTATCTTACTTTTGGTGTCTAGCAAAACAAGCATAATCTGTTCATTAGTTAGATGACGCATGTCCTCCATATAATAATTGGCAACTGCATCAGGAGACAATAGATGAACACCATCTTTTCTTGTGGCCTTAGCCATCCGTTTCGTGATTTCAGATAGACAGAGAATCTGCGTGGCTTTTACTTTTCCAATCCCATGTAACAAGGTCAATTCGTTAAAGGTCAAATGGTTCAGACTAAGTAGTCCACTATATTCCTGGTTATTGTGAAGAATTCTGGTGGCAAGATGCAGGGCATCCTCCTTCTTAGAACCAGTTCTTAAGATAATCGCCAATAATTCTTCATCAGACAAAGCTTGAACGCCCAACCGGTTAAACTTCTCGTAAGGGCGTTCAAATATTGGCATTTGTATAGAAGATAAGTGTGGTACCATAAGAGTAAGCTCCTATCTGTCCCTTCAAGCATCTGCCCCAAATGCCAGCTGACATATTCAATGCGCTGTTCTTATGAAATAAAATCTTCCACGCTACATTTTAGCATATCTGTTTGGGTTTGTACACCTTTTTACTAAAGCCGGATCAGATTCTCTTCGAACATACATTGAGCAGATTTGAGAATTCCAAGTTTTGCATGGTACCAGGTAAGACCGCCCTGGAAATATACGGCGTAAGGTGGTTTAATAGGGGCATCTGCAGATAGTTCTATGGAACTACCTTGAACAAAAGCACCTGCTGCCATGATTACATCTGCATCATAGCCTGGCATTGCCCAAGGTTCAGGAGTGACAAAGCTGTCTACGGGAGCTGCGGCCTGAATTCCTTTGCAGAAGGCAATTACACCTTCTTTTGTTCCAAGAGTCACTGCTTGAATAATGTCATGTCTTGGCTCACTTCCATTAGGAATAACAGGAAAGCCAAATCTTTCATAAAGGTTTGCAGCAAAGATGGCACCCTTAAGCGCTCCTGCTACAACGGTTGGAGCAAGGAATAACCCCTGATATAAAAGGCCATTGATACCTAAGGTAGCCCCTACTTCTTTTCCAAGTCCCGGTGCAGTAAGGCGATAGGCTGCCTGGTCTACTAGCTCTTTCTTTCCAACAATATATCCACCGATTGGAGCAAGTCCTCCACCCGGGTTTTTGATAAGAGAACCGACACATAGATCAGCCCCTACATCAGTAGGCTCGATGGTTTCTACGAATTCGCCATAACAGTTATCTACCATACAGATTACATCAGGTTTTATAGATTTGATAAAGGAAATTAATTCTCCGATTCTTTCTACAGAGAGGGTCGGTCTTGTCTGGTATCCCTTAGAACGTTGTATCGTCACCATCTTGGTAGCTTTATTAATGGCTGCTTTAATACCCTCATAATCAAAGGCACCATCAGAGAGTAAATCCACCTGACGATAGGTGATTCCATATTCTGCAAGGGAACCAGGGGTTTTTCTGATTCCTATGACTCCTTCTAAGGTATCATAGGGATTGCCAATCGGACTTAACAGTTCATCTCCCGGTCTTAGATTGGCAGATAACGCAATGGTTAGAGCATGGGTGCCACAGGTTAACTGTGGACGGACTAGGGCAGCTTCTGCATGAAATACAGAGGCATATACTTCCTCTAAGGTATCCCTTCCGATATCGTTATAACCGTATCCAGTGGTAGCGGCAAAATGAATATCGCTGACCCTGTTCTTTTGCATAGCTTTAATAACCTTTTGTTGGTTATATTCTGCGATTTGATCAATATATATAAAACGATCCTTTAAGGACTCCTCAATCTCATCAGAAAAGTATAAAAGCTTTTCACAAATCCCCATACTTTTGTACTGCTCATATAATACTCTTTCATTTTATAATCCTTTCTGTTACTCACTACGCAGATAAGAACATATATTCTTATCTGCTAAAACCTTAAGAATAACATCTAATTGTTCTTTGGTGCTAGTTAGCTTGTCTTTTTCTATCATAATGACATCCTGCTCTCTTTTAAACCAGGTC
>JAEYRR010000068.1 GCA_023435505.1 Bacillota bacterium
CTGATATCACAAGTTTTTTCATTGGGATGTTAAGACTTTGACAGATATAGGCTTCCCCTGGAGAGCAAACCTCAAAACGGTCTAAATATGGATTAATTTCTTTGATTAGAAAAGTATTGGCTTTTACAGCATAACAAAGAGATACCTCTTTGGGCAGATGTTCCTGCAAATACTGTATTCTCTTTTTCATCTCCCCAATATCAAATACATAGGTAGGAGTATCGTAATTCTGTATGATTCTTTTAATCTTTCCCTCATCCATTTTTCTTTCTCCTTACGCTCTCTACTAAACCTTTTCTATCAATTTTCCCATTTTTCGTCATTGGCATCTCTTCCACTTGGGTCAATGCACCAGGAACCATAAAAATCGGCAAAGATTCTTTCATTTTACTATGTACTTCCTTCTTGTCTAGCTTTCCTACATAGAAACCATATAACTTACTCTTTTCCTCATCAAACACACAACAAGCTCTTTGAATTCCTTCCATGTCCATCATAGCCTTTTCTACTTCTTCCAGTTCAATGCGATGGCCCATATGCTTAATCTGAAAATCCTTACGTCCTTGGAAATAATAATTTCCATTGGAATCCAAGCGACCAAGGTCTCCGGTCCGATATATTAGATCCATATATTGATGATTGGTAGGATTCTGTATGAAGGATGCATTGGTCTGTTCTAAGGAATTATAATATCCCAAGGCTAAAGCAGTTCCACGAACACAGATTTCCCCAATCTCTCCTGGTTTTTTTATCAATTGGTTTTTGTCGTCCAATAAAAAGACCTGTTCATTAGGAAATGCCTTTCCCATAGGAATTCCTTCTGTATACTCTTCCTCTTTGTTTATTCTATAATAGGTACAGTTACAGGTTATTTCCGTTGGTCCATAGACATTTACAAACTCTGCATCTGGCAGGTGACTCATCCATATATTCAGATGTTTAATAGGCATTACTTCCCCACTAAATATTACTTTATTCACTGTTTTAGGTACCTTGTAATCCAAACCATGGAAAGTGGTAATTAGACATAACGCTGATACCGCCCATATCATGGTGGTAATCTGATGATTACAAATAAAGTCTAAAAGTTGTGCCGGCCTAGAGAAAAGACCTTTTGGTACGATTACCAAGGTGGCACCTGTTTTAATTGCAGAATATATATCCTTCACAGACACATCAAAATCAAAAGGAGCCTGATTTCCAATAATGTCCCCATCCTCTATATGAAACAACTCTGTAAAAACATCAATAAAATCAATGACTGATCGGTGACTAATTACAACACCTTTAGGCACACCGGTGGAGCCGGAGGTAAAATTGGCATACAACGGCTCTACATCTATCATCGACTCTCTTATTATTCCTAAACCTTCTGCATTCATCTCAGTCATTTTCAGTTCTTCTATAAGCAGAATCTGCTCTGGCAAATATAGCTTTAGCGCAAGTTCCCTGTGCTTCTCATCTGTAATCAACAATGGCGTTTCAATTACCTGTTTCACCTGATTTATTCTTGAAATTGGAAGCTCTGGATTAAGTAGAACATAACAGTTTCCGGCATATACAATACCAAAGAATGCCGCTAAGGTCTCTTTTCCCTTCTCCATCAATACTGGGATAGGCCTCTCTCTCTCTACTTTTGCAAGTAGCCCACTTCCTATTCTACGGCTTATATCAAGCAGTTTCTCATAACTATAGCTCCCATATTCATCTATGATAGCGGTCTTCTTCGCATATTGCTCCGCTGTATGTTCCAGGTATTCCAGTATATTTCTCATACTTTATTTCTCCCTATGTGCTTATTCTACCCCCAAAAATATTAAGGCAAAAATGTGTCAAACATAATTATACATCTTTTCCCCATATGTGTAAATCTCAAAAAATAAAAGCCATTGTCTGTGTCACAGACAATGGCTTTTACTACATTATTACGATCTTCGCTTTTAATAAATCCTGATCTAATGAGCTTGCACCAACCATAATTTCAAATTCACCAGGCTCAGTAACCCTCTGTTCGTCCTTGTTAACCAGCGATAAGTCTTCTTCTTTAAGTTCAAAGACAACTGTTTTCATCTCACCGGCAGGAATAAACACTTTCTTAAAATTAATAAGCTGTTTTTCTGGAGTCATAACTGAGCTTACCACATCATTAAAATAAACCTGGATAATCTCTAATCCATCAACATCACCATTATTTCTCACATCAACACTTATCTTCTTATCTTCAGATATAATCAGATTACTATAGGAAAAAGTGGTATAGGATATTCCCTGGCCAAAAGCGTATAGCGGAGTTTTTTCAATATCCATATATTTTTCTCCATGCCATCCAGGAAGGGAGTTGTAATAGACAGGCAACTGCCCACTATGCCTTGGAAAGCTTATAGATAATTTACCGGATGGGTTGACATTTCCAAATAGCACCTGGGCTACTGCATTGCCTCCAAACATACCACCATTAAAGGCAACAAGTAAGGCGTCAGATCCCTTTGCAACTTCTTCTATACACAATGGCTTCGATGATACTAGTACTGTTACGATTGGTTTTGAAAGTTCCTTCAGTGCTTTGAATAATTCTAACTGTTTTCCCGATAGACTAAGGTCTCCTCGGTCGTTATACTCTCCAAACTGGGAGATCTCATCTCCTAGCACTAATACAATGACATCGCTATTTTTTGCTGTATCTACAGCAGCAAAGATGTCATCTGACTCGTCCGGTAGAACAGAACAACCTTTGCAGTATGTAACATCTACCTCTTCCCCAGCAACTCCTTTTATTCCTTCCAGGACTGTGATATATGGTCTTACAGGCACTCTATCAGGATTAGGTTCAGGATGGGTGAAATATGTCCAGTCACCATACTGTGCCTTAATGTCATCTGCATTTGGCCCAATTACCGCAATCTTTTTTACGGAGTGGTCAAATGGAAGAACCCCATTATTCTCTAAAAGCACAACACATTCCTCTGCAAACTTCCTGTTTGCCCTAATATGTTCTTCACATCCGATGCAGCCTGGAATTCCCTTCTTTTCAGGTTGCTCAAAAAGCCCCATATTCTGTTTGATTGTAAGAATATGTCTTACCGCTTCATTGATTACTTCTTCCTCCATCTTACCTGTTTTTACAAGTTCAATGGCTGCCTCATAGGCTTCCTTACTTGTCATAATCATATCATTACCAGCCTCAGCCGCCATCTTTGTAGCCTCCAGAATATCAGCTGCCACATACTGCTTGTTAATGAGACTGTTTACATTATCCCAGTCAGTTACTACAAACCCACCAAAGCCCAATTCGTCACGAAGTATCTGTTTAAGCGCTTTTTTACTGGTAGTCAATGGCTCGCCATCTATGGAACCGTAAGCGGACATAAAGGTTGCACAGCCAACTTCTGCTGCTTTTTTAAATGGTGGTAGAAATACCTCCTTCATTTTTCGGTAAGTTATCTCCGTATCACAGGAATCTCTTCCGCCGACTGCTTCCCCGTATCCGATGTAATGTTTAGCACAAGCCAGAATACTATCCTGCTTATCAATTCCTTCTCCCTGATAGCCTTCAATAATTGCCGCACCTAATTCTCCAGTCAGATAAGGGTCCTCTCCAAAAGTCTCATTCACCCTTCCCCATCTGGTATCCCTTGCAAGGCATAAAACTGGGGAAAAAGTCCAATGAAGTCCATCTGAAGCAACTTCCCTTGCAGTAATTCTTCCAATACTATGTACCAGTTTTCTGTTCCAACTACAGGACATGGCGAGTTGGGATGGAAAAATTGTTGCTTTCTCATTAAGTCCATGTCCATGAATGGCATCGATACCAAAAAGAACTGGT
>JAEYRR010000108.1 GCA_023435505.1 Bacillota bacterium
AACAGAAGACAAGATTTTGTACAAATTGCGGAGCACCTATATATGATGGTCAGATTTTTTGTCAGAATTGCGGGTTTAAATTAGAAGAACCACAGCAGACTTGGCAACCACAGCAGGGTTGGCAACAGCCACAGGTTGAAGAACCACAGACTTGGCAACAGCCACAAGCTGATGGAATGCAGCAGACTTGGCAACAGCCTCAGGCTGATGGAATGCAACAGACTTGGCAATACAATATGAATCAGCAGACTGACTATAACCAAATGGGTACACCAGGAATTAATTTTGACTACGGGCAAGCTTATTATGGGGGACAGCAGTCTATGCCTGGTCAGGGTATGGTACCACCAAATGGACCTATGATGAACCAGAAGCCACCAAAAGCTCCAATGGATCCTAAAAAGAAGAAAAAACGTATTATTCTGTTCTCTTGCCTTGGTGCCGGATTATTAGCTTTATTAGTAGTAGGTATTTTTCTAATTACTTCTCTGTCTTATACGAGAATAGATGCTTCTAAAATCTATAGTATCAAATACGAAGGAGTAAATGGAAAGGGAAGTGTTTCAGTACGAATTGATAAAAGTTGTGACGAGCTGAGTTCTATTATGAACGATGTAAATGATCTGAAGGGTATACAAAAGGCACTACTAATTGAAACCATTTATTTTGATGTTGAGCCTGCCAATGATCTAAAAAATGGCGACACCATAAAAGTTACAGTTGTTTATGATGAAGATGATTTTAATGAGTATAAGATAAAGCTTTCCAATACTACATTTGACATAAAAGTAGAAGGTCTAAAGGAAGCCGTTGATTACGATTTATTTAAGGATATAAAGGTTACCTTTGATGGCGTAAGTGGTACTGGTACTGCTGATATTGATACCTCTGGTTGTGATGAATTTTGTGTTTATTATGTGAGATATTACTTAAAAGATAATGGTGAGAACCTGAGAAATGGTGACACAATAACGGTAGTAGCTGAAGTTGATGAGGAAGATTTATATAGTAAAGGATATAAAACAGATGTGTTTGAGAAGGACTATGCGGTAGATGGACTAAAGGAAGTTCAAGCTTATGATGTATTTAAGGATATTAAATTGTCATTTGAAGGTGTATCTCCAAATTTATCTGTCAGTGTAGACAGTTCTGCATGTGAACAAGATATAAAGGATAATGTATACTTCTATATCAATGATTATAGCAATAAGAAAAATGGCGATGTAATTACTGTTTATGCTGACTTTTCTAATAATACTATGAGAGATTTGGGATATGACATTACTGAAAATAGCAAAGACTTTGTCATTGAAAATCAGAGTGAGATTATCAATGAGATGAGTCCAGAGGATGCTCAGTATATGGATAGTGCTATCACGCCGCTTTTATCAACGTGGATGATAGCTAATGGAGATGGTTATATCTACGAGACAAATATAGAGTCTACTTTTGGAGAAGGGTATGTTTTTAAGTCTGTAGACATGGGAATCACTAATCGCTATTTTGGCCAAAAAGATGATGAATATCAACATAATGCATATGCGGCGATCAATAAATGTACTTATGATGTAGTAAATATGGATAAGAATGATACCCAGACTAAAGAACTATATATTCTTATTGTTTTTACTAATATTGCAAAGGCATCTGATGGTACCTTTACCTATGACACACCTGAGACTTATTTGTATTCTGAGGATATTAATACGTTAATTGAATCATTAAATACCAGCGGTTATAGCTTTAGTGAAGTAAAGATGGCTGAATAAGAAACAACGCCAATATCAAATCATTGTAAATTGCATACAATATTACAAGAATATTTAAGGAGTATTGTATGGAACACGTTGTATATATAGATGCTGGTCATGGTGGATATGATATTGGAGCCACTTATAATGATAGGAAAGAAAAGGATGATAATCTTAGACTTGCATTGGCAGTAGGCAATGAATTAAGAAAACGGGGCGTGGATACAGAATTTACAAGGGTGAATGATATATATCAGAGCCCTAGCGAAAAAGCACAGATGGCAAATGCTGATGATGCAGATTTATTTGTTTCTTTGCATAGAAGTTCAAGTCCTTTACCTAATACCAATAGTGGTGTCAGTAGTGTTGTCTATGATTCCGGTAACGAGAAAGAACAGTTGGCTAGGCAGATTAATAGTAATCTTGAAGAAGTTGGCTTTAAAAATGCCGGTGTTGATGTGAGGAAGAATTTAACCGTCCTAAAGAAGACTAATATGCCGTCAGTCCTGGTTGATGTTGGATTTATAAACACTGATACTGATAATAAAATTTTTGACCAAAAGTTTGATCAAATTGTCGGTGCAATTTCAGATGCAATTGAGGAGTATGTCAGAAATAAAGGAATGAAGCCTAAAGTGAACTATAGTATTCAGGTGGGATTATTCCAAAATTATCAGAACGCTGTTAATTTGCAAAATACTTTATTGGACGCAGGATATGATTCTCGGCTTGAACCGATGGGAGGTTATACAGCAGTTCTTGTAGGTAACTTTACTAGTGCAGAGGAAGCTCAAAAGCTGGAAGAGAAGTTAATTAGTGATGGCTATGAAACATTTGTAATTGAACGTTAGTTATATAGAGGCAATCAATGACCTGTAATATGTCTTGGTTGCCTCTATAAAAATATCTTTTAAATTTATGCAAACTGATATACAATACATATAGATTATCTGTATAAAAAACAATATAGTTAAACTTGAAACGGAGTGAGAGGATGCCTCAAATTATTGATGGTAAGTTGATTTCAACAGCAATAAAGGAAGAATTAAAAAGTAAAGTAGAAAAATTTAAGGAACAAGGTATTAAAATCACGTTGGCGGTAATTCAGGTAGGAAGTGACCCAGCTTCTTGTGTCTATGTTAATAATAAAAAGAAAGCGTGTGAGTTTATTGGTATTCAGTCCTTGTCCTATGAGTTAAAAGAAGAGACTACTCAGGAAGAATTAATCGCTTTAGTAGAAGAATTAAATCAAAGAGAAGATGTAAATGGCATTCTTGTTCAATTGCCTCTTCCTAAACAAATCAATGAAGATGTCATTATTAAATCCATTTCCCCTAATAAGGATGTGGATGGATTCCATCCTATGAATGTTGGAGCGCTTAACATAGGCCAATCAGGTTTTGTTTCTTGTACACCTGCAGGTGTCATCGAGTTATTAAAACGTTCCAATATCAGTATTGAAGGAAAAGAGTGTGTTGTATTGGGTAGAAGTAATATCGTTGGAAAACCAATGGCTGCCCTTTTACTTCGCGAAAACGGAACAGTCACCATATGTCATTCTAGGACAAAAAACCTAGCTGAGGTAACAAAAAGAGCAGATATACTTGTAGTGGCAATAGGTAAACCAAGATTTATTACTGCTGACTATGTAAAAGAAGGTGCAGTTGTAATCGATGTTGGAATACATCGTGATGCTAATAATAAACTATGTGGTGATGTAGATTATGAAGGTGTAAGTAGTCATGTGAGCGCGATTACACCGGTTCCAGGTGGGGTAGGTCCTATGACGATTGCCATGTTGATGAATAATTGTGTTGAGTCCGTTAATCTAAATAAGACGAAGTAACTAAAAGGAGAAGATATGCTTTTTGCGGAGGAAATTTATTTTAAAAAAGACTTTTATTCAGTTTTGTTAAGAGAACAGGATAATCTATTAATGCAAGCAATCAATGAACATAAAGGTATCTGGAGATCGTATTCCGGTGATGTAATAGCCTCTTATGATTTAATTGATTATAAGTTGAATCTAGAAGATCTGATTTTGGACAAGCATCTTATGAAAGACAATGAAACCTTTTGTGGGCAGGAACCAACCTTAGATATGGTAAACGGAAATAAGGTTTTTGAAAAGCTTCAGTATCCGCTTACCTATACAGGAGGGATCATTGTGGCGAAAGACTTAATCGAAACCTTTCACTATGGAGATTCCTTATCAGAATACCCATGTTATTGTTATCAGAATGTTTATGAGCTTATCTTTGATCAAGGAATTTTGATTATGTCAATTGACCATAGTAAGGCTATGCTACGTATCAGGAAGAATATTGAAAGAGGTTTACGAAGCCTAAGAAACCAGAAAGATCTTCGCTGTATTCAGAATTTCTTACACGAAACATTTTGTAAGAATTATGAACGGAATAGAAAGCTTCGTACCTGGAAGAAAAAAGTATATAAAGTGAAAAGAAAAATGCACGAGTAAAGAAAAGGGCCACATCATAACTATGA
>JAEYRR010000115.1 GCA_023435505.1 Bacillota bacterium
GTGTCTGCATACTCCACATAGATCTTAGCCTGAACCAAGATATATACTCCATAAAACATCAGAATAAAAAACACACCATAGGCTATAAACAGACGTATATAATAGTATGAGATACGGGATACAATGGAAAAGTTAAGTTGGCTTAATAGTTTATTCACTCTTTTCCGAATAGGAAGAACCGTTTTAAGGAGCAATCTCCTAACCCATTCGACAAATTTATCCTTCATCTTTTATCATATAACCTACCCCTCGTACAGTGCTAATAATATGCACCTGGTATTTATCATCTATCTTTTGTCTTAAGTAACGAATATACACATCTACCACATTGGTATCTCCAAGATACTCGTAATCCCATACTTTGTTCAATAGTTCTTCCCTGGTAATTGCTATATTCTTGTGTCTCAACAGGTATTCCATGAGCTCAAATT
Organism: Bacillota bacterium; assembly: GCA_023435505.1. Lineage (GTDB taxonomy): Bacteria > Bacillota > Clostridia > Lachnospirales > Lachnospiraceae > KM106-2. Next base: position 432 of record JAEYRR010000115.1, read on the forward strand.
CTTTTTTGGTAAGAAGCAGTTCCTCCTCCCCATAAAAGGCACTATGGCTTAAAAGCTTTAGTTTTAACTCACCTATCGATAATTCCTCTATCTTTGATTCTGAATGATTCCGGCTTAAGGCCACTCTCATTCTTGCCAATAGCTCTTCAATGGCAAAAGGTTTTGTCATATAATCATCGGCTCCGTTATCCAGGCCATTTACCTTATCCATTACATCATCTTTGGCTGTAAGCATGATAATAGGTGTCTTGATCTGCTCCTCTCGTACCCTTTTACAGACTTCTATTCCATTCATTCCGGGTAACATGATATCAAGAATAATAAGGTCCGCCTCTCTAGTTAATGCTTTATCTAGTCCTATCTTACCATCAAAAGCAAGATCTACCTCGTATCCCTCATGCTTTAACTCTAACTGAAGAAACCGAGCAATCTTTGCTTCATCCTCTATGATCAATATTTTTGACATACTGTTCCCCCTTTATATAATCCAACGTTTTTTATAAATCCAACCCTTAAGTGTGCCTGATTTTACAATTAATCCTGCTGCAAAGCTGTCATAGAACTTCTGACACTCCTGGACTTCACTTACTGTGAGCTCCTGATTATTAAATCTTGCCTTCAGAACATTATTATAATAGGCCAAAGCATCGTGTTCATTTATAAAGTCAAACTCTTCTCTTAGATGAGCTACAAATACCTCATAAGGTTCATAGGAATGATAAACTAACTTAAAGTGATTCAGAATTTTATTCAGTTTTTTGTAATCATATAGCACCTGTTGGTTATTGGAGAGGAGCTGCCTCTTCCTTTTTCTATGTTTCCTACCCATAATGTAGCGTACATTAATCACTGCCATAAACAAACCTGCAAATAGCAGAAGAAGCAGCACGATATTAATGAAATTACGCGTGGTATTATCTAATTTGTTATACCAACTTTTCAGCCCTTCTAAAAAGTTCTTTTCATATGTACCTGGGTTTTTGCTACTCTTTGGACTCACTGTTGCTTTATTCGTAGCCTTTGGAGTGGTGGTTGGCTTAGTAGATGGCTTTACTGTAGCGGTTGGAGTTGGTGTAGGTTTTAGTGTAGCTGTAGGATCATCATTGACAGGTGGAATCTCTATGTTTGCTTGATAGATATAAGGAGCTGTCATCTCAATTGGTTGCCATCCTAGTCCAGGCAAATATACCTCCACCCATGCATGAGCATTGGTGTCCTCTATATTTAGCTCTACTTCTGGCCCCTCAAGTATTGAAGTTCCATCATAGCTATTATTTTGCTCATAGTTTTGAAAATCTACTACCTCAGCACCTATATAGTCAGACGTAGTAACTACATAGCCCTCTACGTATCTAGCAGGCACTCCCATAGCTCGTAACATTACCGTTGCTGCTGTTGCATAATGAACACAAAAGCCTTTCTTATTCGTAAAGAGGAAATACTCGACGTAATCTTCACCCGATGGAGCTTTCCCTGGCTTTAAGGTATATGATGTATTCTGAGCCAGATAATTACGCACAAATTCAATGGCTTCAAAGTACTTAGCTTGAATAGATGCATCATCTTCTATAATCGGGGTCAGTGACGTATCTTCATCATCCCTATTAAATATCATATTATAGCTATCTTCAACACTGCAGATTCCGCCTAGCTGCTCAATACTGGTATAATTCTGTCCATTTAGTATAGTAGGCTCAATCTGGACCTCATGTCCTGCCACAAGCTGTTTTACCTTCTCAAGACCTTCCTCAGGAAGTTTGGTGTATACCTCTCTGGCAAAGTTAAAATATGCGTTCTCTTCTTTTCCATATTCGTTAATTGCTGCTATCAGATCTCCCAGATTCTGTACATACTCCTCCTGATTTAGATAAAGTGGGAAAGTTGTATATGATTTACTGTTCTCAGAAGATACCTCTGAGACTGGAATCGTAAGATCTTTTTGGATACCTATCAGTTCGTCCGGTTGTAATTTCCCCAAAACATCATCTAAGGTATCTATCTTATCCCCGGAAATCTGTTGTGTCCATTCCTGATTCATCTTTACACCGTAATACTTCTCATAGATAGCAGAATTGATTAGATTCAGTTTTAGAATATTCATAATATCAATGGCTCGATACTTTTGACTCATTGGAGAGCCATCTCCGGTATTCATAATAAAGCTTAAGAATTTGTGTGTGTCACCATTGACCTCAAGATGTCCATCATCAATTGTCACATTATCCTGCACATTATAAGGTACATACGAAACAGAGGTATCGGCATTCACATTTTTTACTTGTAAACTCTGTGAAGTATAGTCATTAAGCTTGTAAGGTGCACTTAACATTAGGCTTACCATAGCAGAAGATAAACTTTCTGCGTTCTTTGCTAAAGTAAGTCCACTTTCTATACTCTGAAGTTTTTCTTTATCCTCTTTTGAAAGAGTTCCCCAGTAATTGTTATTGTACTGTTCCCCTATATAGCCTCTTAAATAAAGAGTGTCCGGTATATCCTTTTTCAATGTTGTAACAGTCAGAGCGGTTTCATGCTTAAATTTAATTTCATCTACTTGGTTGAGCACTCCTCTACTAATTCCTCCAGAAGCAGACTTTGAACTGAATACCTTTCCAAAAACAGTATTTTTTAACAGGTCCCCGGACATGAGATCCTCAAACTTCTGCTGAGCAGTCATTCGAATCTCTTCTGCCTTAAATTCTTTGTCGTATTTGACAGGGGAATATACGTAATAAGCCAGTAGCGCTACTAAAAGTACCGCCACTGTACTAATATATTGTATTGCGACCTTAGAGCGGTCAACATTGACTACCAGTTCCACACTCTCTCTATGACTGGACTTTGTGGCTATTCTGCTATTTTTTTCAGCAATAATCGTTCCAATAATTCCAATCGTTCCGGCAATATATCCGATATAAGGTATTCCTGAAGGCATCTTCCCAAGAACAAAGGGTGAGAATACCAGCGGTACTGTAATAATTAGATAAGAAAGAATGTTTTTGCTATAGAGTACTATGTAACATAAAAATCCGCTTAGGAGAAAGGCGACATAATAAAGAAACGTGTCATTATCACTAACCTCTGCAAATACATCAATTGGGAGCCTATCCAAATTACCTTTAAAATAGACATTATATAAATCAATAACAGAATTAGCGGTTCTTATGAAGCTAAGTTCTATACTCTCCCAGGACATGAATCCCATCATAAGAAACAACACCAGCGCCATCGGCAATGTATACTTCAGGTAAGGCTTAAACAGAAACAGGATATAGAGCATACTAACATATGTAATTATCCTAATATTTAATTTAAAAACATTTACTTGAATCTGCATACCACTTAAAAAGCAGTACAAAGTACACAGGCAGAGAAGGAGAACTATTGCTGCCTGAAGAAAATATACTATGATAGAGTTACGAGAAGACATAGCTTCTGTTAACTGTATGTTTTCATCAATATATAACCCATTTTTTTCGTGGTTTCGTCTCATATCTGCTCCTTGTGCTATAGTTGTAAAGCTTCTATGCTGGTCTTATAATTTGAAATTGCAATATTATGTTTGTGAAGGCGATGCCCCAGGCTGTTATCAGCCTCTTCCTCTTGTTCTTGGTCTCCTAGCATCAGAACTTCTACCTGAGCATGTCCATAGGAATTTGTAAGCATCTCCACCGTCGCTTCTGTTAACTCATACGTAATATAGAAGATCTTTTGAATTTGCTTTCCCTCTCCGTATACCTGGTGCGCCTCTAAAATATCATTTTTCTCCTCGGTAGGAGTAATCCGAATCATATCACTCATCATATAGTACATATCATCAAACTCATTTAAACTGGTGGATACATAGTTGCCACCCTTCTGATCGTACCAAGCCACATAGTGGTGATACTCATTGAAAAGTAGATGATAGGAGATGGAAGCAGTAGTCGCTAATAAGGCATCTAAGTATGCTAATTTATCTTTCAGTCCATTAGGAAAGGAGGTGTTAATCAGAACTGTGGCAGAATTGGCAATGGGAAGGCTATAATCTTTTACCATAATCATATCTTTTTTGCTGCTAAGCTTCCAATGAATTCTGTGAATTCTATCCCCTTCTTTATACTCCCTAATATCAAAGACTTCACTTGAGTCATCTCCTGGCTTATTCTTAGAAAATACATCACTCTCGATAAACTCAGGTTCCCGTATATTGATATCACTTCCAATTGCGTATACTTCCGGAAGAACAGGTACTGTTACCTCTGCCTTAAGCTTTTTCTTCCTAGAGAACAGACGTATAAAGTCATATATCTTTACCTTCTCTATCCTTGCCTTTACCAGCCCTGTATGAGAAGAATGAAGAATAAAATCGATCTGCTTTTCACTTTTTGCACCTACACTAATGGTAAAGACCTGCTTTTCCTCCTCTAGTGCAAACATGTTTTTATAACTTACTTTAATCTTTATACATGTGATTGGCAAAATTGATGTATTATTCACAAAAAGACTCAGATGAATTCCATCGCTTCCTGCAATGGCTAATCTTGTGTTTGAAACCAGCGTTATACTTAGATTTCTTCGTACTACTAACAATTGAGCAAAAAGAAGCAGGGGCAAAAGCAGCAGTATAATAAAGATATAAAGAGCCTGTACCTCAAGGTAAAGAACAGCCAGAACAGCTGAATATATAGTTATGAGCAAATAAATGATCTTATTAATCCACATTGCTTATGATTTCCTTTCGGTTTATCCACAATATACAATCTTTATAAACACTTCTGTTTTATAGCCTTGGTGCAGACACCTGGGTCAGAATCTGACTAATAACATCCTCTACTTTTACATGGTTAACCCTAGCCTTAGGATTTAAGACAATACGGTGACTAATTACATCAGAAAACATGGAACTTATATCCTCAGGAAGAACATAATCCCTCCCCAGAACATAGGCACGAGCTTTGGCGATAGAAGCAAGGGCAATGCTTCCTCTAGGACTTGCTCCTAAAGAAACCATTTCATGATTTCTAGTCGCAGATACCAGCGCTGTAATATACGCATACAGTACATCATGCATAAAGACAGTACCTGCCTGCTCCTGCATACATAAAATCTGCTCCGTATCTATAACTGGTTTGATGCTGTCAAGAGGATTTCCTGCCTGTTTCCCCTTAATAATGTTAATCTCCTCGTGAATATCTGGATAACCCATAGAAAGCTTTATCATAAACCGATCCAATTGAGATTCGGGTAATAACTGTGTTCCGGCACTGCCTTCTGGGTTCTGTGTAGCTATTACATTAAAAGGCTGCGGTACATCTCTAGTAGTACCATCTACCGTTACCTTTCCTTCCTCCATAACCTCTAATAGAGCAGATTGAGTCTTAGATGAAGTACGATTAATCTCATCTGCAAGAAATAGATTACAGAGCACAGCCCCTGGTTTATACTCAAACTCCTGGTTTTTGGTAAGCACAGTAAACCCTACAACATCTGTAGGCAACACATCTGGAGTAAACTGCATTCTCCTATAGTCCAATGACATAGCTTTTGAAAAAGCTACCGCCATAGTAGTCTTTCCTACCCCTGGTATATCCTCAATTAAAATATGGCCCTTGGCTAATAGGGCAATCAGAACCTTCTCTATAACCTGGTCCTTTCCCTTTATTACAGTTTTTACTTCCTGTAAAATACTATGTACTGCATTCTGATTCTCCATATTACTCTCCCATCTTTTTTCTGATATTCTTATGTCGAATTTCCATATTTGCCTTTATTTTTAAATTATTTTTATTTTACCAAATTTTTCACATTATAAAAACATATTTCTGTTATTTTAAGATATTATTAAGAAAAGCGTATGGCTTACCTCCTATGTTTCCTTGCACTACTATGCATTTTCACAGGATTCACCCATACGCTCACGGCTTATACTCTCTTTTTTATTTTATTCTTCCCATAGTTCATTCATAAGCTGACGAATTCTATCACTTCTCTTTTTCGTTTCTTCCTTATTAATTATAAATCTTCCCTTCTCCTCATATACAACATCTCCCGTTTTCACATCGTCTGGAAAAAGTGCTTTATCAAGGTCTACAAAGGACTTGTCCTCTTTTTCACATACCACATAGACTCCTTCTATTCGGTCTACAATGTACATACAATCTCCCCCCTCTGTTATGGATGGCACCTACCACATGGGTCATAACCAGAACTGACAGCTTCTTTCCTACTATTAAAATAGACTCTGTTTTTTTCCGCTGGCAAAGTACTGCAGCTAGGTAAATGAAACTTCTTACTATTCTTATTGCCAATATAGGAAACCCCAGCTGAATCTCCTTTATTTTGAGTGGTATTATCCTTTATCTGAGTATCATTCTTGCTACTATCAGTGCTACCTTTATAAGAATCTCCTCCCATTGCAGAAGGGTTTCCGGTGGTAACTTTAAGTTTATTCCCATCAGACTTCATTATAATAGTCTGCTGCAGATCTGTCCGATATACCTTTACCTGATACATATCCAGATAAGTCATAGTCTCCTGATGAGGATGTCCGTACTTGTTTCCTGCTCCACAGCTGATTATTGCATATTTAGGATTTACCTTCTCCAAAAAACTCCTGGATGTAGAAGAAGAGCTTCCGTGGTGTCCAACCTTAAGAACCGTGGCGGAAAGATCCTCTCCCGCCTCCATTAGGTCCTGCTCCTCCTGCAGTTCTGCATCTCCTGTAAATAAGAAGGAATTCTGTCCATGAACTGCACGAATTACAATAGAGTTGTTATTATTATCATCATCATAATAATTAATCGGTCCTAATATGGTTAGTACGGCACTGCCCAAGGTTATCTTAGTTCCCAGCTTAGGAGCGGAGATTTTTAATCCTTTATTGCTGATTGCAAGGAGAACGTCTTCAAAGGTCTTGGTATTATTTTGTTTCTTTGGCAGGTACACCTTACCAACATCCAAAGAATTAATTACAGTATCTAAGCCTCCAACATGGTCTGCGTCAGGGTGGGTTCCTATCACATAATCCAGCTTCTTGATACCCTGATTCTTTAGATAGTCTACAATTGCTCTTCCATCGTTATTATTAGCGGCATCTATAAGCATTGTCTGGTTGTCGGAGCGAAGCAGAATGCTGTCTCCTTGACCGCAATCAATATAATGCACTTCAAAAAGGGACTCCACTTTATGTTCTGCAGGTTTTTGTGTAGCAGGTTTTTGTGTGGCAGATTCCTCCGGCTGTTTTGTCGGTGTAGTGGACACTTCTGGCTCTTTCGTTGTTGTAACGGTCCCCAAAGCACTCTCCGTTGGAGTAGCCTCCGCGCTACTCACAGGCCTTAGAGTTTCCTGTTTCCCTATGGTATTCTTCTGATTTTCAGTAGTCGCACATCCAATCAGTACAACAAGTATCATGGTCAAAAGAAGTAGAATCTTTCTCTTTGATTTACTTAACACGCTGCAAATCCTCCCTTTTTATTATTCTTTCATTATATGCAATTTCGCATTTATATGCAACGAAAAAAGCCCTAACCCAACGGACTCGTGTTCCGCCAAACTAAGACTTTTCAATGCGCCTCCAGGGGCTCGAACCCTGGACACCCTGATTAAGAGTCAGGTGCTCTACCAACTGAGCTAGAAGCGCTTACCACTTATGAAATTGTTTCGTAATTTCTTAACGCGAGATTAATTATATATGATAGAAATTTAAAATGCAAGTACTTTCTTTAAATTTTTTGAATTTTTTCATAAATAAATGTAATTTATATAAAACCCCCTACATTTTGCATAATTATGATACTAGCTCATTGATTCTATCTGAATTAATCGATATAATAACAAATAGTATAGGACGATTATTGTCAAGATAGGAGTATTGAGTAATGAGTGAATCTTCCCCACCAATTAAAGAAGAAAAAGAGCTACTATTAAACACTACGAAATTACATGAGAAATCCCATGCCTATGAGTTTCATCCAAACTCTCTCTTTTTTACTATATGTGTTTACGGTTTGGTTTTCGTTGCCCTGGCTACCTTAATTATTATGGCCATAGTCAATTGGAGTCAATTCGTATCCTTTATGTCCAATGTCTTAAGTGCTTTGACTCCTTTTGTCATTGCCTTCTTCATTGCATATATCTTAAACCCTCTGGTAAAATGGTTTGAGGGACTTTTCAAAAAGTCATTTATGAAGAGCCGAAGTGCCAAGGCATGTAAGATTTTAGCTATTTCAATTACCTATATAGTTGTACTGGCTTGTCTCTCCATCATAATTTTATACATTACACCAGAGCTTGTTAACTCTGCTAAGGATTTAGAAACTACCTATAAGAAAATCAACGTGGCAGATGTAGAGAATGGTATAGACGAATTTCTATCCGGATTCTCTAAGACTTTCCCAGGACTTAATGTCGTAATGCTAGAAAATAAAGTGAATGATATGATTCCTAAATTGTTTAACTATGGTACGGATATCATTTCTTATTTGTTAACTATCTCTGTCTCGATTGTAAGGATGGTAATCAATATTCTGTTGGCCTTTGTCATCAGTTGTTATATGCTTGCGGATAAAAATTCTCTGAAGCATAACTTTAAAAGAATTACGTTCTGCATTCTGCCAAAGAAGAGAGCTTCCTCCTTCCTTCAAACCTTACGGGAATGTAACACGATCTTTAGTAAATTTATTGTTGGCAAGTCCATTGACTCTTTGATTATCGGAATCATCTGCTTTATTGCTATGTCCATATTACGGTTAGACTATGCTATTCTTCTTAGTATTATCGTAGGTGTCACCAATATGATTCCTTACTTTGGACCATTTATCGGTGCAGTTCCAGGGGTTTTGATTTATCTCTTTTTAAATCCTGTCCACGCATTGATATTTTCTATTATGATCTTTATACTACAGCAGTTCGATGGTCTTTATCTGGGACCTAAGATTTTAGGGGAATCCACCGGTTTAACTCCTCTTTGGGTAATCTTTGGTATTACCTTAGGTGGGGCCTATGCCGGAGTATTAGGCATGTTTTTAGGGGTTCCGTTTATTGCAGTATTTGCATACCTAGCCAATAAGTTCCTCAATAATCGATTGAAAAAGAAAGGTGTTAATTTAGAACCAGGTACTAAAATAAATACTCCATAGATAACAATAAAAAGGATGAGCCTCTGTTCTACCAGATTCTCATCCTTTTACGATTTATTTATGCTGGTTAATCTTCTCTAACAGACTTGCCTTTGGTAATGCTCCCACTACCTTGTCTACTTCTGCCCCATTTTTTAAGAACAAAATCGTAGGGATATTC
>JAEYRR010000130.1 GCA_023435505.1 Bacillota bacterium
ACATCAATTGGCCTGTCTTCTCATTGTCAAAAAAATTAAATGACATCTGTTGATAGTGGGAGAAGATATCGTTTCTCATATCATACTCAATCTTCGCGCCCATCATATGTCCTTTAAAGGTAACATAATAAATACAGCCATACTCAATAATGGCCAATACCACCATTCCCCCTCCTAATAGGGCTATCATCTTAATGGCTTTTTCCCCTGCAGTATTAAGCAACAGATCATTGGTGATATATCGCACAATTAACGGATATACCAATGAAATGGCTGCAGCTAGTAAAGCACATAACATGTCAGTGATAAAAATATTCATATATGGCTTATAATAACTTAAAAATTTCTTTCTTCTGCTCAAATCTAGACCTCCATATTTAAGAAAGAAACAGGATGAAAAGTATATAATCACCTCTTCACCCTGTTATTACTCAGCTTATCTTGATAATTTTTTAGATAACTGGTACATATATTCATCTACGTCCTTCGTCATCTCTAATGCTTCCATAATATCATAATCTACAAATTCGCCATTTCTGTAACCAACAACGCGGTTTGTAGCACCCTCACATAATAAATCAACTGCCTTGGAGCCCATCATGGAAGCATATACTCTGTCCTTACAGGTTGGACTTCCACCTCGTTGAATATGTCCGATTACAGTAGCTCTGGCTTCTACCCCGGTAGCTTCTTCAATTCTCTTAGCCATACCATAGGAATCGCCGATACCTTCTGCATTAACAATGATATGATGTTTCTTACCAATTTTTCTTTTTTCAATAATACTGTTGATGATTCTCTGCTCATCATGATCGTATCGTTCCGTAATCAAAACATCCTCTGCGCCATTGGCAATTCCACACCATAAAGCGATATATCCTGCACTACGTCCCATTACTTCTATAATACTACATCTTTCATGTGAAGTGGAAGTATCGCGAACCTTATCAATTGCTTCCATCGCAGTATTAACTGCTGTATCAAAACCGATTGTATAGTCTGTGCAAGCAATATCTAGATCGATGGTACCAGGAAGACCAACTGTATTAACTCCAAGAGCCGCAAGTTTTCTTGCGCCCTGGAAGGAACCGTCTCCGCCGATTACTACAAGGCCATCTATTCCGTGCTTTTTGCATATTTCAGCAGCTTTCTTCTGGCCCTCTTCCGTTCTCATTTCAGCACAACGTGCTGTGTAAAGGATTGTTCCACCTCGCTGGATAATATCAGCCACACTTTTTGCGTCCAAATCTATAATATCTTCTTCAAGAAGTCCTGAATATCCTCTACAAATACCTTTAACTTTCTTCCCATTGGCTAAAGCAGTGCGCACAACTGCACGTATTGCAGCATTCATGCCTGGGGCATCTCCACCACTTGTTAATACGCCTATGGTATCTACTTCTTTATTCATTCTGTCCAACCTCCAATAGAGAACTATAACAATTATATATTGACTTATTTTGCTTTATTTTAATGCATTTGCAAAGATTAATCAATACTAGTTTCGACAACTTTAATATTTTCTTTACCAACAGTTTCGATAAGTTTCGCTATTATTTGCTCATTTGCACCAATATGTGGGATTCGTTTTCTCTGTTTTTCATGTTCACAGTATATCCAAAGGTGATCTTTTCCCTCACAATTTACAATTATCTGATCTATAACATCTTTCTTTTCCAAGTATGTTGGCATATCTTTAAATTTAATCCATATATCCTTAGGTACATCTTCAAAGGGAATGATATCCTGGCATATAACCTTACCCGGTTTATCTTCTTCCACTGTTATTTTACCCCTAATAAAAAGCTTTCTATCCTCAGTAAGCAAATTTCTATATTTCTCATAAGTTCGAGAGAATACAATCACTTCTACAGTACCATATAGATCTTCGATGGTGATAAACGCCATGACACTATTGGTTCGAGTAGTCTTTATCACTTTTGTGGTTATCATCCCACCAATCACTGTATTCTCACCATCTTGAGCCTTTACAGCATCAGTTTCCTCGTCAATGGCAAAATCCATTGTCGTGTTGGTAATATTTCTCCTCCAAAGACCTTCATATTCCTCTAACGGATGCCCACTGACATAGATGCCTAAGACCTCCTTTTCAAAAGCCAGAAGCATTTCCTTCGGATATTCTCCGACATCCGGAAAGCTCTCCTCCATCTGCTGCTTCTGTTCCTCACCACCAAAATCAAATAGGCTGAGCTGGCCCTCTAGGTTTTTCTTCTTCTCCTGTGCTACACCATCTAAAACCTGTACATATACCATCATCTTCTGCTTTCTGGTACCAGGCATAGAATCAAAGGCTCCTGCCTTAATGAAACTTTCTATAGTTCTTTTATTAACTTCTTTACCACTTAAACGGTTAGCAAAATCCTTTAACGAAAGAAATGGGCCTGACTTTGTTCTTTCCTCTACAATGGTTTCTATGACAGAACCACCTAGCCCTTTGATAGCAGAAAGGCCATAGCGGATGGATTTACCCGTAACACTGAAGCCCTTCTCTCCCTCGTTAATATCTGGTGGAAGAATCTCTATCCCCATCTGACGACAGGTCATGATATATTGAGATACCTTATTGCCATTATCAATCACGGAAGTCATAAGCGCTGCCATGAATTCTACAGGATAATAACACTTTAAGAAAGCTGTCTGATAAGATACTACTGCATACGCTGCTGCATGAGACTTATTAAACGCATATTTGGCAAAATCAATCATCTCATCATAGATATGATTCGCCACAGCTTCAGGTATCCCATTACTTACACAGCCTTTAACATTCTCCTCGGCATTGCCATACACAAAGTTCTTGCGTTCTTTCTCCATGACGTCTGCTTTTTTCTTAGACATGGCCCTTCGAACCAAGTCACTTCGCCCATAGCTGTAGCCTGCCAGATCACGTACAATCTGCATAACCTGTTCCTGATACACAATACAGCCATGTGTAGGTGCAAGAATTGGTTCTAACTGAGGACATTCATATTGAATACTTCCTGATTCATTTTTCCCTTTAATATATTTTGGAATAAAGTCCATAGGGCCTGGCCGATACAAGGAGATACCGGCTATTACATCTTCTATATTATGTGGCTTTAATTCCTTCATAAAACTCATCATTCCCGCACTTTCCAGCTGAAATACACCTTCACAACGGCCGGAGCTGATTAAGTCGAAAACCTTCTTATCATTATAATCGATTCTATCTATATCTATTCTTTTTTCTTCCGGTACATTCCTGTTGACTAGCTTAACTGCCTCCTGAATTACGGTTAAGGTCCTAAGTCCTAAAAAGTCCATTTTCAAAAGCCCAAGTTCTTCAAGAGTTGTCATCGTATATTGTGTGGTAATGGAATCATCCGAGGACTTGGATAAAGGAACATATTCATCTACCGCTGCTTTACTGATTACAACACCAGCAGCATGCATGGAAGTGTGTCTAGGTAATCCTTCCAGACGCATAGACATGTCCAATAGGTATTTGGCTTGCTCATCTTGATCATATAATTCCTTTAGTTCCTTATTGCCTTTCAAAGCCTTATCAATGGTAATCCCTAACTCGTTAGGGATCATCTTGGCAATGGAATCTACATAGGCATAACTTAAATCCAGTGCTCGTCCAACGTCTCGGATAACCAGTCTGGCAGCCATGGTACCAAAGGTTACAATCTGAACTACTCGTTCTTTTCCGTATTTACGGACTACATAGTCAATCACTTCCTGACGTCTTTCATAACAGAAATCAATATCGATATCTGGCATAGTAAGACGTTCTGGATTTAAAAATCGCTCAAACAGTAGGTTATATTTAATAGGATCTATATTAGTAATGCCCAGCGAATACGCTACAATACTTCCCGCTGCAGAACCTCTACCTGGACCTACTGCTATCCCGTTATCCCTTGCATATTTGATAAAATCCCATACTATAAGAAAATAATCTACAAATCCCATCCCTGATATAGTGGACAGTTCATAGTCCAGTCTTTCTCTTAACTCTTGGCTAGGATTTGGATATCTCTTTTCTAATCCCTCATTGCATACCTTCTGCAGATATTCCTTGGCTGTATAACCATCTGGTACATCATAGATAGGCAATTTATAGTTACCAAACTCAATTTCTACATTACAACGCTCTGCTATCTTTGCTGTATTCTCCAAAGCCTCTTTTGCGTATGGAAATAAAGCCTCCATCTCTTCGGGAGACTTTAGATAATACTGTCCTCCATCATAGCGCATACGGTCTTCTTCATTCACCTTTCTCTGAGTCTGTATACAGAGAAGGATATCATGAGATAGAGCATCTGTGTCATAGATATAGTGCACATCATTGGTTACCACAAGTGGAATGCCTGTCTCCTGATGCATTCTAAGTAGTCCTTGGTTAACTGTGGCTTGTTCAGGAATACCATGATCCTGAAGCTCCAAATAAAAATTGCCCTCTCCAAAGATAGATTGAAATTTCAGAGCTGACTTTTTGGCTTCCTCATAAAAACCTCTTCTTATATTAGACGAGACTTCCCCTGCCAAGCAGGCACTTAAGGCAATAATCCCCTCGTGATACTCCTCTAATATCTCTACATCAATTCGCGGTTTATAATAAAATCCTTCTCTAAAACCTCTGGATACAATTTTGATCAAATTCTGATATCCTGTATTGTTTTGTGCCAGAAGAACTAAATGATTGTACTTTCCCGATTCTCCACCAGTTTCACGATCAAAACGTGAGTTAGGTGCAACATAAACCTCACACCCAATAATAGGACGGATTCCCTGTTTCTTAGCTTCTTTATAAAAATCAATGACCCCATACATTACACCGTGGTCAGTAATAGCTATACTATCCATACCCAACTGCTTTGTTCTAGCAATCAACTCGTTTATTTTACTAGATCCATCTAATAGACTATATTCTGTATGGACATGTAAATGAGTAAAGTTCATCGTTCTCACCAACCTTCTAAATACTTTTCATATCAACGACATGTTAATCATATCATTTTTATTACAAATTAGCAAACGACTCTGTCATTCGGCATTTCTCCCCTCATGACTTCGTCTTTCGGTGTTGGACGCTCTCCCCTCTTGACTTCGTCTTTCGGGGTTACTCCCCTCATGACTTCGTCATTCGGTGTCATTCGCTCTCCCCTCATGACTTTGTCATTCGGTGTTGGACGCGCGCCAAATACTACGTATTTGGCTATAACAAAAGGAAGGCATTCCAGATGCAAGCATCTTCATGCCTTCCTTTTGCTATAGCCAGCACTCCGTGCTTGGCTTGCTGTTGATACAAAATACGCTATAGAGGGTTGATTTGTTGCCTCCATAGCGTATGATTTATTACAAATATATAATTCTTCATTCTGATATTTAAGCTTTGCAGGATAAATACTTTTCAATATTATCCATGGCAACAGCTTCATCTGCACCATCCACGATAACTTCAACTTCTTCCCCTGCAGCAAGGCCTAATGTCATCATGCCCATAATACTTTTTGCATTTACTCTCTTGTTTTCACATTCTACATACACTTTGCTTTCATATTGGCTGGCTACCTGAACCAATAATGCAACTGGTCTGGCTTCCAATCCAGTAGGAAGTTTGATAATAATCTTTTTTGAAATCATATCTTAATCTCCTCCTTTTGTTCCCTAATCTGATCTGCAATAATGCTAAGTTTCCTTAACCTATGATTAACACCGGATTTACCTATAGGTGGGTCAAGTAACTGACCTAATTCCTTTAGGGATGCCTCCGGATATTCCAACCGAAGTCTGGCCATTTCCTCCAGACCTTCTGTAAGCTTTCCCAGTCCAACCTGACTTTGAATATATACTATATCATCTAACTGCTTACTGGAAGCAATTACCGTCTTATTGATATTGGCAGTTTCACAATTAACCTGACGATTAATGGAATTGCGCATCTCTTTTACAATACGGACATTTTCAAAATTCATTAGCGCTATATGGGCTTCCATAACATTAAGGGCTTCAACTATCTGGGAACCTTCCTTGATGTAAACAACATAATACTTTTTCCTGAGTACTATCTTAGCTTCAATGTCAAATACTTTAAATATCGCCTGTAGCTGCTTAGCCTTTGGATTAGTTGCAACTGCTATCTCAAAATGATAGGTTTTAGCAGGATCACTGATGGAACCTGCAGCTAAAAAAGCACCTCGTAAGAATGCACGTTTGCAACAGGAATTCTGTACCACTAGATTGCTCACGACAGACAAGTCTTCTTTAATATCTCCATCTTCATTTAACAGTTTTGTTGCCTGTAATACTCTTAACGAGTCCTGTTTATCCTTTACTGTCAATAGATAGGTCTTATTTCTTTTAAGATGTTTATTCCTCTTAACAGAAATTTCAGTATTTATATTAAATGTTTTTTTCAATAATGTAAAGTATTTTCTTGCCACAGGAAGAATTTCTGTATGGATCTGTATGGTATATTCATCCTTTGGGTTGATAGAAATATTACCACACAAGCTAATTATAGCCGCAATTTCAGCAATCTGACAATGACGCCCTGCGCTATAATGCTTTGATAGCTCTTCCTTTACGTCCTTCGAAAATGACATTCTTATCCCCTCTATTTCTTCCTTATAGAATCCTTTTCAATATCCCTATGTTCTACCTTTACTCCATAAGAAAGCATGGATAGGCGGTTTGTAATTACATTTGCCAGAGTAACAGAACGATGTTTTCCACCTGTACATCCGATACCGATCACCAGGTGATTCTTCCCTTCTATAATGTAATTAGGTATTAAGAACTGTATCATGTCCTCTAGCTTGTTTAAAAACTCTCTTGCTGCCGGTGCTTTCATTACAAAAGAGGACACTGGCCCATCATTACCACTCATAGCTTTTAATTCTGGCACATAATATGGATTAGGGAGAAACCTTACGTCAAATACCAAATCACAGTCTGTCGGAATCCCATATTTAAACCCAAAAGATAGGACTGTAACAAAGAAGTTCCCATATTTTTCATTGCTTAAAAATATCTTATCAATTTCACCCTTTAATTCCCTAACCAAAAGCATGCTAGTATCTATAATATAATTGGCCTGTTTTTTTAAAAAGGCCAGTTTTTCTCGTTCCAACTCTATACCCCTATCCACTCTTCCTTCTCTTGCAAGAGGGTGGGTACGTCTTGTCTCTTTATAACGCTTCACCAGTACTTCTGTACTGGCCTCTAGAAATAGAATTTCATGCTTAATATTGGCTTCTGTAAGTTCGTCCAGAATTCCCTCCAGACTATCTAGGTTCTGTCCACTTCGGATATCAACACCCAGCGCCACTTTATCTATATTAGCAGAACTCTCTACTGTCAGTTGGGCAAATTTCAGAATTAGCTGGACTGGAAGATTGTCTACACAAAAATATCCCATATCCTCTAGCATCTTCAAAACTGAACTTTTACCGGCTCCAGACATGCCTGTTACCATAATAAACCTCATATGCATCCATTCCTTTCAAAACCATAACGTTGTGTTTATGCTTCCTCAGTGAATTGTCCGATCAATCGAACCTCCGGTTCCAGGTTTACACCAAACTGTTCAAATACCCTACGCTGTACTTCATCGATTAAGGTCAGTACTTCCTTCGCAGTTCCATCACCTAGGTTTATAACAAATCCACAATGTTTTTCTGAAATCATGATATTACCCACTTTAAAGCCTCGTAATCCACTGTCCATGATCAGCTTTCCAGCATAATACCCCTCTGGACGTTTAAAGGTACTACCTGCACTGGCATATTCCAAAGGTTGTTTTTCCTTTCTTCTGGCCGTTAAATCATCCGTCTTTTCTTTAATTTCCTCTGGGTTTCCTTTTTCAAATTCAAACACTGCTTCCAGGACAACATAACCTTTTCTCTGAATAATACTGGAGCGATATCCAAGCTCTAATTCTTCTTTGGTAAGAACCTGAATTACCCCTTCTTCATTTATCACAGTAGCACCTACAATATTCTGTTTCATCTCGCCACCATATGCGCCGGCATTCAT
>JAEYRR010000136.1 GCA_023435505.1 Bacillota bacterium
ACCCCTCTGCTTGTCCTTACTAACATAAATGGAACATCATTATTTAAGTTAGGCATATCTGCAAATAATAATAACAATAACAATGATGCAATTAGAATGGACGTATAATCTCCAAATGTCCATATAAATGCCTCTTGAGACTGTAGTATTGTCTCGTGCTCGCTGGCAAACTGTACTACTTTGTCAGACAAAAGAAAGCTTACTATAAATCCAAGAAAAAACGTTAAGTATATCTGTGGTTTCCTATGCCAACCACGAAAATTAGATACGGCAACTTTCCAGATTTGTTTCATTTTATACATGACTTATGTACCCCCTTATTACTTCACAATAAGACAGACATATTACAATTATAAAACCTGCCAACATAAGGATTAACCCGCTATCCTCTAATATCCATGTGTGGGTGGGACTTATCCATTCAAATGGGTACAGACAGTACAAATTATCAAAATATCTCTGTTTTAGTATTACAAGTAGATAACAGATAACAAAGGAACTACCATATGCTATATATCTGCTATTGGATATAGCAGCTAGTGTAGCGGCCAATGTAGACCACAGCATCCCAATGAGGAATAGAATTGGATATTGTAAGTCTTCTGTCCCATTCATAACTTGATATATAAAAATTGGTATCGTGACAACCAGTCCTCCACTTATTCCACAGGATAATATCTTCCCCCAGGAATAAGCAAAAATACTAGTTCTATTTAAATAGTATTTGATAAATCCAGTTTGATAATCTGACAGCCAAGCTGTGGTATATGGAAGGGTACAAATAACTGGAATACTAACCATAAAGAGATCAGAGCTCACGCCTGTATTAAAAAGAATAATAAAATTAGCTACTAATCCAATTATAAACCCGTATGATGTTAAAGCTCTCTTTAAATCACTTTCAAAACTGTTCATTAGTATCCTAGCTCCCTGTCTATAATAGAACCATCTATGGCATTGATGGTAAGAACACTACCGTCATGTGATTCATAATCATCCCATTTTC
Organism: Bacillota bacterium; assembly: GCA_023435505.1. Lineage (GTDB taxonomy): Bacteria > Bacillota > Clostridia > Lachnospirales > Lachnospiraceae > KM106-2. Next base: position 1,007 of record JAEYRR010000136.1, read on the forward strand.
TTCCTATAAAATCCCATGCTGGTACCAGTAATCCTGTATCAAAGCTATCTTTTTCACTTATTCTTTCATATCTGAGTTTTACTTCATTCACTGTAACATTGGTTTCCACCTTTTCTGTGGCATTAGCTATCGTTACCATTTGCTCAAAAATTTCTTTGATGTCCTCAAAAGTTTTCATATTGGAATTATCAACAACTGTCTCGGTTACTTCTAACGGTGCATTGTAAGTAAACTCAATTATCCCATCATCATTGACTTTTACTTCAATACACTCTTTTGGCCAAAACTTTTTCGTGAATGAATCGCCTTTGCCTTCTTCACTCCATTTCTCTCCCTCCGTTAAAATACTAACCCCATTAATTGTTCTTGCAAATTGAAAAATGTATTCTTTACGGCATTTTCGATCATTACCAGTTTGCCTTTCTGTTAATATCTCATAAAAGAATCCACTCTTCTCACATTGAAAGTTATCTAAACCTAGACTCTTTAATACTTCTTTTGCTTTGGTTAATGCCTCTTCTTCTGTTATAGTAACTGTCTCATTCTCACACCTAAGTGTGGTTGGATCTCCCTCATTAAAGAACCCATTAGTTGCATAAAATTTATTTATATCTTCATCTGCAGGGCAATAAGTGTAGCTTCCCCCACTAAGGTCTGCTAGTTCAACTACTACACGTTTTTTGCCATCTATGTAAAAATCTTTTGTTTTTGCATATCTGATACAGTTTGCATAATTCTTATTATTTTGAACATAAAGTGTTTCATACCAGCCATCTTTACCATCACTTACACCACAATATACTTCCCCATCTGGATTAAACTCGTACTGATATTCATAGTAATCACTTAATATCCCTTCGGCTACTTTATCTTTTACTTTATGTATCTTGCCATCCGATTTATAGGTCGTAACATCTTGCTTAACTGGTGCTTTTTCATATCTTTCTTGCTCAGCATCTATCATGTCCTGAGTTTCTTTCTTTGCATCCTCGTCGTAACCATTTTCATCTGCCCTTTTCAAATCTTGCTGAAGTTGGGAAATATAATATTCTACTACTACTTTAGTATCGACATTAGTTGCTCCACCATCATATAACTCTTTATCTCCTAAAAAAGTTTCCCTAACTTTGTCTAAAAATTCTTGTGAGATATTCTGTTGCTTAACCTTTAATACAGACAGCTTATCTGTCTTTGGTATATCAACTTTAGCATCCACATCCACCTTAACCTTTAATTTATCATCACTGATTGAAGTCTTATAACTATCATACTTTTCTTGCATTTGTTGCACATCTTCTTTGGGCTTAACTGAAGCCTCAGGACTTGGTGTCTCCTTCGCTTGTTCAATTAATTTGTCCATATCTTTGTTTTTTACGATTGATGACTCCGGATTATTCTGACATCCTGTAAGAGCTATTACTGTTATTAATGCTACACTTAGCAATTTATACTTTCTCATAACTACCTCCACCTTTTTTCTGCTTTTAGTAAAAGCCATGCTAGGATCAATGCATACTTTATTTTCGTATACATTCATTCTAGCATGGCTTCATTCATCAAGTATTCATCGTTTTTTAAACAAATTGTAAAATAATCTTTGTTCCACTTCCGATTTCACTTTCAATTGAAAGCTTCATATTTACCCTATATTCTAGAACTACTCATTAGTATCCTAAGTTCCTGTCTATGATAGACCCATCTATGGCATTGATGGTAAGAATACTACCATCACGTGATTCATAATCGTTCCATCTTCTTCCTATGAAATCCCATGCCGGAACCAGCAATCCTGTATCAAAACTATCTTTTTCACTTATTCTTTCATACCTAAGTTTTACTTCACTCACTGTAATATTGGTTTCATACTTTTCTTTGGCATTAACTACCGTTACCATATGCTCAAAAATTTCTTTTATTTCCTCAAAAGTTTTCATACTTGAATTATCAACAACGGTTTCGATTACTTCTAGCGGTGCATTGTAAGTAAACTCAAGTATACCATCATCATTAACTTTTACTTCAATACATTCTTTGGGCCAAATCTTTTTCGTGTATGAGTCGGTACCACTTTCTTCACTCCATTTCTCGCCCTCTGTCAGAATACTAACTCCATTAATTGTTCTAGCAAATTGAAAAATGTATTCTTTGCGGCATTTTCGATCAATACCACTTTCACCTTCTGTTAATATCTCATAGAAGAATCCACTCTCCTCGCATTCAAAGTTATCTAAACCTAGA
>JAEYRR010000144.1 GCA_023435505.1 Bacillota bacterium
GTATCGGGTATTGTGGAGATTATGGGGGATGACCAGTCAGTAATAAAAAAGGGAGCAGTAATTGCTGATGCTGACATTGTCATTAAAACGTTCTATAACTATATGGATAAGCTGCCACTCATATATAACGATAAGGAGTATACTGGAGAGAGTAATCATTATTATAGCCTTTTTTTATTTGGGCACGAGTTTTATTTTTTAAATCCATTTAAGAATTACGATAGATATGAATACTCTGAACATCTCGTTAGCGAGAAGGATCTTCGGCTGAACGAGAATTTTTATTTGCCTATCAAATGGTCCTCTATTAATAATAAGGAGTATAAACTAGTAAAAAAGACTTATACAGAAGAAGAAGCTCTAGCACTTGCCACCCAGAAATTGAATCTATATATCAGTCAATTAGAGACACAACAGGTAAAAGTCATTGAGAATAATGTGAAATTTACCTTTACTAATGAAGAACTTATGGCATCTGGAAAGTTAATTGTAGAGCAGAAAATAAGAAGTACCATACCGATATCAGAAGATGAAACCAATGTTCCTACAGGGAGTGGAACACCGGAAAATCAATAATCGTATGAAAATATAAGTTTTGGTATATAATAGCAATTATGGAATTACTTATTAATAACATTGAATTAAGGGATAATAAGTGATATTATAAAATCGTATAAAATATGGAACTAAAATGATGGAGGAAACTAAATTTACATGAGTATTGTTGAGGCAATCATCGAGATACCGATGGAACATCAGAAGAATATTTTTGGCAACCTGGATGCTTATACAAAGATTATAGAAAAGACACTTCATGTAACTGTCATTGTTAGAGACGGTGAGATTAAAGTGATAGGAGCAACAGAAGGAGTTTCTAAGGCGAAAAGTGTATTTGCTCAGTTGTTAAAGCTATCACAACGTGGCAATGAGATTACGGAACAGAATGTAAATTATACCTTATCCCTTTGTTTTGACAACAAAGAATCTGAAATTATAGATATTGATAGGGAACTTATCTGTCATACCATAGGTGGAAAACCAATAAAACCTAAGACGTTAGGGCAAAAATCCTATGTAGATCAGATTAAAAATAAGATGATTGTATTTGGTATTGGACCAGCCGGTACCGGTAAGACCTACCTTGCTATGGCGATGGCAATCACTGCTTTTAAAAATGATGAGGTAAGCAAGATAATTCTTACCCGTCCTGCCATAGAAGCTGGAGAAAAGCTTGGGTTTTTACCAGGGGATTTGCAGAGTAAGGTAGATCCTTATTTAAGACCTTTATATGATGCTTTATATCAAATCATGGGTCCAGAGAGCTTTTTGAAGAACACCGAAAAAGGTTTGATTGAAGTTGCTCCTTTGGCGTATATGAGAGGACGAACTTTGGACAATGCTTATATTATCCTTGATGAAGCTCAGAATACGACTCCGGCTCAGATGAAGATGTTTCTGACTAGAATAGGATTTGGTTCTAAAGTAATCATTACCGGAGACTTATCCCAGAAGGATCTGCCGCACAATACTATTTCTGGTTTAGAACAGGCAGTAAAGGTACTATCTAAGGTAGATGATATTGGATTTAGCTATCTTACTAGTCAGGATGTTGTAAGACATCCGCTTGTACAGAAGATTGTGAAGGCATATGATGCGTTTGAGAATAAGCAGAATCATATAAAAAATAAGAAATCCACCAATAGAAGTAAGAACAAAGGCAGGGGAACAAATGACAATTGACATTGCGTACGAAACAGAAGAAAAGCTGGAAGTCGATTATGAATCAATTATTAAAAAAGTAATACTAGAAGCTATTGAGTATGAAGAATGTCCTTATGAATGTGAGGTTAATGTAGTATTAACTGATAATGAAGAGATTCACAAGGTAAATAAAGAATTTCGTAACATAGATCGTCCTACGGATGTTCTCTCATTTCCTATGGTTCAATATGAAGAACCATCAGCTTTTGATCAGGTTGAGGAGATGGAGGATTGCTTTAATCCTGAGTCAGGGGAGCTTCTTCTAGGTGATATTATGCTTAGTGTGGACAAGGTTAAGGAACAAGCGAAAGCTTACAATCATAGTGAAGAGAGAGAACTGGGATTTTTAGTTGCTCATAGCATGCTGCATCTATTCGGGTATGATCATATGGAAGATGAGGAGCGAGCTTGTATGGAATTACGGCAATCCGAAATACTTAACAAGATTGGATTGACGAGATAATATGAAAATAAAGGGAGAGATCAACGAATATGAGTAAGATAAGATATAGTTTATTTTGTATTATGATTCTATTATTACTAGCAGGTTGCAGCAAGAAGGACGAGAATAATAAAACCCCACAATTAACTAGTACACCTAATGTTTCCTCAACTCCTGTGGGAGAGACTCCTACACCAACACCAGTAGAATCAGCTCCAGCTGGTATGGCCAGATCGAAGCTGACCAATGAATGGATACCAGAGGAGAAGGCTGCTGCCCGTCCGTATGCATTAATGTTAAGCAATATTAATGTTGCATCGCCTCAAAGTGGAATCAGTCAGGCTGGTATCTTATATGATTGTCTGGTTGAGGGTGGTATTACAAGATTAATGGGTCTTTTTGACAACTTTGATGCGGATAGAATCGGCTCTGTTAGAAGTGCAAGACATTATTATGTTAGTATTGCCGACGAATATGATGCTATTTATGTACATTATGGACAATCTAAATACACCCAGGATGTATTAGATAAATTGGGAGTTAATAATTTAAGTGGCCTTACCTCTATTGGAAGTACGGTGTTCTACCGTGATAGCAATATTAAGTCACCTCATAATGTATTTGCTAGTTATGAGGGTATTATTAAGGGTACAGAGAAATTAGAATATCGTACAACATATCGAGAAAATATGACGAGTCATTATGATTTCTATAGCCAAGATACAGAATTGACAAGTGGGTCTGCTGCAAACAAGGTGACAGTTCCTTTTAGTAAGAAATATAGCCCTGTATTTGAGTATGATGCAGCTAATAGAGTGTACAAACGTTCTCAATTTGGCAAACCACATGTAGATGCCAGTACTAAGGAACAATTAACCTTTAAGAATCTAATCCTTCAATTCGTGGAAGAATCTACTATGGATGAAAAAGGTAGACAGGATATGGATCTCTCCAATGCTAAGGGAGAAGGATATTATTTCACTGATGGTAAGTATATGAAGATTACCTGGCAGAAAAATGAGAGTAAGGAATCCATGGTTTACTATGATGAGAATGGTAACAAGTTAAGTGTCAATACTGGAAAGACCTATATAGGATTATTCCCATCAGCAAAAAAAGGTAATATTACAATTGAATGATGACAAGAGACTGTTCGGTAAAAAATCGAACAGTCTCTTTTTGTGTAGGATGAATTTTACCCAAGCAGAAAAAACTTGAAATAAGTTTATCCTATGATACAATGAATACAGTAAAAATAAACATTACGAATGAATGGAGTTAATTATGAG
>JAEYRR010000148.1 GCA_023435505.1 Bacillota bacterium
ACCATCTTATTCACAAATAAGAATACCGAGATATGATAACGCTTTAGTAACTGCCATAAGGTTTTGGTATGTCCCTGTATCCCATCTGCTCCGCTTACTACCAGAATAGCGTAGTCAAGTACCTGAAGTGTACGTTCCATCTCTGCAGAAAAATCCACGTGTCCTGGTGTATCTAATAAGATAATCTCTGTATCTTTTGTCTGAAATACAGCCTGTTTGGAGAAGATGGTAATTCCCCTAGTACGCTCCAGTTCATAGTTATCCAAATATGCATCTTTATTGTCAACCCGTCCCATGTTGCGGATCTTCCCACTCACATATAACAATGCTTCCGATAAAGTGGTTTTTCCCGCATCTACATGGGCCAGTATTCCGATCGTTACTCTCTTCATAGGCGTTTCCTTTGATTTATTTTCTTCTTACCCATGAGTATAAAGAAAGAAAAGAAAAAAGGCAATTATTTTATCCTAATTGCCTTTTGGGTCTAGATTACGTTCTACTCTTTTATCATACTTAACACGTATGCCTCCACCTGGTCTAAGGTTGTGCAGCCTTGAAGCGCAGGGTAGGTCCATCTATCAAATACCAGGCCTTTTGATGTCTCTAAAAATGCAAACCGCTTACCATCAAAAAAACCAAAGTCCGCCAGTTCTTTATCATACAACGTAACTCCATCCTTACTAGCAATTACCTTATCGTCAAACATAGTTGGCATAAAGATACCTGTCATTCCTTCCCTCATAGCAGAAACCGTCTCAGTATCCTCCACCCATTGATCGGTATCTATACCACATGGAAGTAATACTGATATGGTATCATCTACTTTAAGGTTCCCTCTATATACCTTCTCTACCCTAATCTGCACCAAAGCATTTATCTCTATATTCTTTATTTTCTCCACGGTTCCTTTAAAAATCACCGTATCTCTCTCATGAAAAATCTGCTCTGGGGATAGATATTCACTCATTGAGAATTTCGTAACACTATTAAGTTTATCAAATCCGGAATTTGACTGATTCATGTAAAGAAAGCTCCAGAAACCAATGCCCAGGATTAGTACTAGACTTGCTGCTACCCCCACTATTTTAACGCATCTTGTGCTAAGAATACCTTTCTTAACTATATGATCCGCTTCCTCTATAATATCTCCATCCAGTAATCCAATCTCCTTGTATAAATCCTCTTTCTTCATATCCTAACTCCTTCCTTCTCCAGATAACACTTTAACTTGTTACGAAGCCGAAAAAGCATGGATTTGACTTTGCTTTCGCTAATTCCAAACTGTCTTGAAATCGTGGCAATGGAATCCGAGTAATAATAACGCCTGACAAATACCTGCCGTTTTAGTTTCTCCTCGGTCCTTAGAAATTCACTAATATGCTTTGCAATCTGCCCTTCTTCATAAGAGACAGCCACATCCTCCTTACCCACTAAACACTCTTCCAGCTCAGATATGATTAAATCCATTGTGCTATTTCGTTTCTTTGCAGAGTTATAGTCATATTTACTCAAGGAGATATTACGTACCACCCTGCCTAAATATGCTTTAAAATAATGGGGGCGATTCGGTGGAATTAAGTTCCAAAGAGCATTATAGGTATCATTTTCACATTCCTTGGCATCCTCATAGTTATTTAAGATGTTATAAGAAATTGTCTGGCAGTAATGCCCATACTTTTCTTTTGTCTCAGCTATGGCTCTCTCTTCCCTCTGCCAATACAGCTCCAATATCTTCTCATCTTCCACTCATTTCACTCCTTTGCAATTTGTAAGGCCTTCACTATTAAAGTAGGATTATAAAGATTGGGGTTGCTTGTTATTCTGATATATCCGATAATCTTTTCTTTAACTCTAATATTTTTTCTTCTATTACTCTCGCTATCTTTATAAATTCTTCATCGGCTTTTCCACTTGGGTCCTCAAGTCCCCAGTCCTCTCTGAGGCGGCACGGCAGATACGGGCAGTTCACATTACAGCCCATGGTCACCACCACATCTACCTTCGGAATATCTGTTAATAGCTTGCTTCTTTGGGTCTTATTCATATCAATTCCATAGAGTTCTTTCATAATGCGTACTGCATCTTGGTTAATTTCCGGTTTTGTTTCAGTTCCACCCGAATAGCTTAAAAAGGTGTCGGAGGCCAAATGCTTTCCTAGTGCTTCCGCCATCTGAGACCTACAAGAATTATGAACACATACAAAAGCCACTTTCAATTTGCTCATTTCATTCTCCTCTGTCATTCATTTTCTTTTTGAAACCATTTCTTCGTTCTGTTTGCAATCTTTACTAAAACTAACATAACCGGCACCTCCACTAAGACTCCCACTATAGTAGCCAGTGCCACTGGTGAAGTTGGGCCAAATACAGCAATTGCTACGGCTACCGCTAACTCAAAGAAATTGGAGGCACCAATCATTCCCGCTGGAGCAGCTACGCTATGAGGTAGTTTAAGCAGCTTTGAGGCAAGGTACGCAATAAAAAATATAAGAAAAGTCTGTATCGTCAATGGAACTGCAATTAACAGTATATGTACCGGATTGTTGATAATAACATCTCCCTGAAAGGAAAAGATCATAATCAGGGTCAGTAGTAGACCTATTATCGTAGTATTATTAAATTTAGGGAGGAAGGTCTGGCTAAAATATTCCTCTCCCTTTTTCTTAATAAGAAGCGTACGGGTAAGAATGCCTCCTACTAATGGTATGACAACAAATAGCACAACAGATAAAAACAAGGTATCCCATGGGACAATTATATCAGACACTCCCAATAAGAATTTAACAATAGGAGCAAAGGCAACTAATATAATTAAATCATTGGTTGCAACCTGTACTAACGTATAAGCCGCATTGCCCTTCGTAAGATAGCTCCATACAAATACCATAGCAGTACAAGGTGCTGCTCCAAGAAGAACTGCTCCTGCCAGATAATCCTTCGCTAAGTTATCGGCAATCAGTCCTGCAAATACTACATAGAAAAAGAAATATGCAATACCAAACATGGTAAATGGCTTAATCAGCCAGTTGCTAACCCAGGTCACAAATAGCCCTTTTGGATTCTTTCCAACATATCGGATGCTTTTAAAGTCTACCTTCATCATCATCGGGTAGATCATTAGCCAGATTAATATAGCAATAGGAATGGATACATTGGCATATGCAAACCTTCCCAAAAAGTCCGGGATATCCGGAAGAAACTGCCCAATTAATACCCCTACTACCATACAAAGAACCACCCAAATCGTCAGATATTTTTCAAAAAAGCCAATCCCTTGATTCTTTTTCTCTTTCATATAAGTCCTCCTACTCTTCTACTCTTTATTCTTACATCTTTCGCATATGCAGTCATTGGTAGAAGTAACGGTTCCCATTAAAAAATAAAGCATCTGATTGGTTCTCTCCAGATTTAGTCTATAATAACTCCAGGTGCCTTCCTTACGACTTACTACCAGCCCGCACTCTATAAGATTCTTCATATGATGAGATAGCGTTGGCTGTGTAAATTCAAAGTTCTCTAATAGCTCATAACCACATAACTCCCCACATGATAAGATATCTATAATTTTCAAGCGGTTGGGGTCAGCAATGGCTTTCATCACCTTGGAGTATTCTTCGTATTTATCCATAATTTTTTCCTTCCTTACATACATATTAATTTCATAATATAGATATTCATCTATACTGTCAAACAAATATTTATTATTTAAATATATTATTCAATTCATTAATTTATATATATCTATATACAGCTATAAGAAAGGAGCTTCTGCTCCACAGATAATTACTTATCCATCTTGCAAAAGCTCCTTTTGCTATTATTTATTTAGTAATCTTTACTGTACTCTTCTGTCCTTTTCCTTTTAACAGTTTCTGATAAGCACTCAATTTGGCTTTTGGTACTTTAATCACTGCTTTTG
>JAEYRR010000149.1 GCA_023435505.1 Bacillota bacterium
TAGGGATTTCCGAAGATAATCAAGAGGAATCTACTAAATGGTCATGTGTATCGGTTGATGATTATGCAGAAAGCTATAAGATGGTTTCTTACCTTTGTAAACAGGGACATAAAAGAATTGCTTTGATTTCAGCTAGTACGCAGGATCAGAGTATCGGTATGCTTCGTTATAAAGGTTATGTGCAGGCAATGAAGGACAATGGAGGAGAGATTATCGAGGAACTTGTGATGCGGATGGATGGACCGGAGGATGCCTATAATATGGAGACTGGCTATCGGCTAATGAAGAAACTGATGGCACAGAAGGAATCCTTTACTGCGGTATATGCCATTGCAGACAGCCTTGCACTTGGAGCATGCAGAGCGATACGTGAAACAGGAAAGGAAATACCGAAGGATTACGCTGTTGCTGGTTTTGATGGAATTGAACTGGGGGCTTATTATGTTCCAAGTCTTACAACAATTCGGCAGCCTGTGGAGCAAATGGCAAAGATAATGATAAACCTGCTTTTTGATAGTATTAAGAAAGAAGGCGTACATAAAAAAGTGATTCTTCCTGCTACACTTCTGGAGAGAGAATCCACGAAGATAACCTGTTAACCAATGATGATACGGATAAACACCTTAGTCTGAAGAGACAAAGGTGTTTTCTTTTTTATGGGCTAAAGATTGTTAACGAATAGTTTAAATTCAAAATTATAAATATATTTTATGAAATATACTAATAATAGATATAGCATAATATTTACAAATTAGGAGGAAATAAAGATGAAGGTCGTGGTTGCTATAGACTCTCTAAAAGGGAGTTTAAGTTCATTGGAAGCTGGAAATGTAATTAAACAGGGGATACAGAAGGTTTATAAGGATGCAGAGGTAGATGTAAGACCCCTTGCGGACGGTGGAGAAGGAACAGTAGAAGCCTTGACCCTTGGGCTTGAAGGCCATCTGGAACATGTGGAGGTTACCGGACCTCTTGGTAAGAAAGTAAATTGTATGTATGGAATTCTCGGTGATCAGAAGACAGCGATTATTGAGATGGCAGGAGCTGCAGGAATCACCTTAGTGGAAGAAGAAGAACGTAATCCACTTTATACGACAACTTATGGAGTTGGCGAAGTCATTACAGATGCGATCCGAAAAGGTTGTCGGCACTTCATTGTTGGAATTGGTGGTAGTGCAACTAATGATGGTGGAATTGGAATGCTTCAGGCATTGGGCTATGGAATTCTGAACAAGGAAGGAAAGCAGGTTCCTTATGGTGCCATTGGTTTAAAAGAAATAGAATCGATTCATGATGAAAATGTTATTCCGGAATTAAAGGAATGTGATTTTAGGGTTGCCTGTGATGTCACCAATACACTTTGTGGAGAGAAAGGCTGCAGTGCTATCTTTGGACCACAAAAGGGTGCAACTCCAACCATGATTATGCAGATGGATAAATGGCTTGCCTATTATGCGGCACTTTCCAAAGAAAAATATCCGAAGGCAAAGGCCACTGAGCCTGGTACAGGTGCGGCAGGAGGCCTAGGCTTTGCTTTTCTGACGTATACCAATGCTGTCTTAGAGTCTGGTATCAAAATCGTATTAGAAGAGACCAGATTAGAGGAGTATATCAAAGAAGCAGACATTGTAGTAACTGGAGAAGGCCGGTTAGATGGACAGACAGTTATGGGCAAGGCTCCAATAGGAGTAGCTTCTCTTGGAAAGAAATATAATAAGATGGTAATAGCTTTTTCGGGATGTGTGACAGAGGATGCCACGATCTGTAATAAGCACGGTATAGATGCATATTTCCCAATTCTTCGTAGGGTGGTGACCCTGCAAGAGGCTATGGACCCTGAGAATACAACTAACAATATGATTGCAACAGTAGAGCAGGTATTTCGACTGATTCAATGTTGTAAATAGCGGAAGGAAGATATAATGGAATACGATTTTACTACAATTGGAGCGTTGATTGGTTTAGCGCTTGCAATTATTCTAATCATAAGAAAGGTACAACCGGCATATAGTCTCATCCTTGGAGCACTAATCGGAGGACTGATTGGAGGAGGAGGACTTACCACTACCGTTAATACCATGGTGACCGGGGCACAGAGCATGATGTCATCTGTGCTTCGTATTATAACCTCAGGTATTCTTGCTGGAGCCCTTATAAAAACAGGTTCTGCAGAAAAGATAGCAGAGACAATTGTTGAGAAACTTGGACAAAAGAAAGCGATAGCGGCAATCTCCATTGCAACCATGATTATCTGTGCAGTAGGAGTCTTTATAGATATCTCTGTTATTACAGTGGCGCCAATAGCGCTAGCCATTGGTAAGAAAGCAGGATTGTCTAAGAGTGGTGTACTTCTGGCTATGATAGGAGGAGGAAAAGCAGGTAATATCATTTCTCCAAACCCTAACACGATAGCGGCATCGGAAGCCTTTCAGGTAGACCTTACATCCTTGATGATAAGAAACTTTATTCCGGCATTATTCGCATTGGTTGTAACAATCCTATTAGCCTCCTTCCTTGCTAAAAAAAAGGCGGGAATTATTAGTGAAGATGACATTGAAGTTTCGGAAAATAAAAAATTACCATCTATACTTCAGGCAATATGTGGTCCCCTTATAGTAATTCTTCTATTAGCATTACGTCCTTTAGCGGATATCGCAATCGACCCGTTAATTGCTCTTCCCCTAGGCGGAGTAATCAGTATTCTTGTCACGGGAAATGCAAAGAAGCTTGTTTCCTATACGGAGTTTGGTCTTAGTAAGGTCATTGGAGTATCCATCCTACTCATAGGTACAGGAACTATTGCTGGAATCATTAAGGCATCTGCTTTACAGTATGATGTAATCAATCTGTTGAATTTCCTCAATATGCCGGCATTTTTACTAGCACCTTTATCCGGTATCCTTATGGCAGGTGCAACAGCATCCACAACAGCAGGTACTACTATCGCTTCTCAGACATTTGCCTCAACCCTTATATCTGCAGGTGTTCCGGCAATATCGGCAGCAGCTATGGTTCATGCAGGTAGTACAGTAATCGATTCTTTACCACATGGCTCCTTCTTTCATGCAACCGGCTATGCCGTAAATATGAGCATCAAGGAACGAATGAAGTTAATCCCTTACGAAGCTTGTGTAGGTCTTACCAGTACGATTATTGCGGTATTGGTATATTTTGTATGGTAAAATAGTTCAGTTGATTATATGGCATTCTGTATCATGACAGAGTGCCATATTTGTTTATTTCATTCTCAAACTCTCCTAAGCAAAGTGTTTTAAACCATTCTTCTTTGGTATAATCCTTCCATTGGGTAAGGAAGGATGTTATACCATCCTCCATCTCTATGTTTAAAGTTTCTATATCTAGAGTGGCATCTTTTCTGGCTAGTTCTGGATCTATCTCTTTAAGGGATAGGAATGTATCTTTAAACTCCTCCCAAAACGTAAAAAGATTAAGACCAAATGCAGTAAATGGCTGTATTAGTAGAAGAGTTTGAAAAATAAGAAGGTTATTCTCCCAACCTGCTTGCTTTAAGTAAAGGAGTTTAAATACTTCCTCCATATCCTTCGGAGTCAGTCTGAGAAGGTGGTTGAATTCATTAAGCCCTAAGACTTGCAAAAGGAAAGTTATGTCTTTATTTATCAGATGGTAGGTTTCTATGTATTTCAATAAGTAGGCAAGTAGCGTGGCGATTTCCTTTGGGTCACGAAAAAGTCGTTCTAGTATATGTATTCGGCGTTGTTCCATACTGACTGTAGAATCAAACTCTATGTATAGTAAGTCACCAATAAAATCACCTATTATTTTTTCGTCTTCTTTAGATGCTGTATTTTGTATGAAGTTTGTGAATTCATGTATGATTTTTACACTGTCAGACTCCTCAGTCATTGGAAAATAGGGAATACCATCCGGATTACAGACAATTTGTGTCTTTTGATTGGAGTCTACATAGTATACAAAAAAGGAGTTAGGGCTATGGCGTTCCAGGATGGTTTTTACATCAGAACCTCCATCCACATACAGCTGTGTAACGCCAGGAAGAGGAAAAAGTAGAGGGTGAACAAAATCCGTTGATAGGCTATAGTTTTTTACTTTACTGGCATTTTGCTTTATCTCATTGGGGTATTTGTCAATAAAGTCCCGAGAAAAGCCTTGGCCATCAAAGGACACCCCCCGTTTCACTTTATCTGATCGAATACTGACATACTGTGCTTTATTTCCACCCTTAGAGTGCCCTACAACTGTTAGGTTGGAATAGGGCAGACTATTAATATAAGTAAGAGCCTCAAGCTGAGCAGCTGTATCAGACTGGTATAGTCCTAAAATATTATCTTTCCACTCCTCGTGGTCTAAGGTTCCATGGAAAGTGACAATAGCATGTTTGGGGTCATCCGGATCTTCATAACATAAAGCCATGGTAAGATTGTTTTTATTTACAGGAGCGTCGGTTATCAGGAGATTGTTAAGTAGAGAGCTTCCCTTCATATAACGTAGCATGGCGGCAAGTTCAGAACCGCTACAATCTCCACTGGTCACACTGGTATCTCCCTGGGCCTCAAGTGTCATTAGAGCCTTGTCATCAAAAACATTAAGATAGTCCCTTAGAGAGTGGTAGCTGCTAATCGGTTTTAAGCCTTTAATCAGATCTTGAGTATCTTTATTGATACAGGTGAGATTTTCAAGCATTAGTAAATCGCTGTCTTCAAGATACATAAAGTCTCCTTTCTTCTGCACGTAGTAGGGCTAATTTGTGAGTATAGTCCTGTAATGCTTCTTTCTTATAGGTTATTTCTGCGTTATACGTATTCATAGTGTTTACTATTTTGGTTGGCAGAGCGCAATATAAGTGTACTAATTGGTTCTCTCTTATATGGGAGTAACTTGCTAATACGTGTAAAACGGAGCTTTGAAAGTTAATCAGAGACTGCCTTTGTTGTTCCAGTCGTTCAATTTCAGTAGTACATGCTTGACATCTGTTTTCATAGTACACGATCTGTGCATTGAGTGAGTGGGTAGACATCCTATTCCCTCCCTAAAAAAGGCTATATGATATTACGAAAAGCTAAGCTTTTTATAGTAATATCATATAGCCAATCAAATAAAATCATTCGAAATATTCGTAAATCGTGTCAATATAGTCATTTATCTAGTACGTCTTCAGTAATTAAAATTGTCCCGGAGTGGTGTATAC
>JAEYRR010000161.1 GCA_023435505.1 Bacillota bacterium
ATACAGCAAACAGTAAGATTACCTATGAACTGGATAATAGGGAGGCAATTCTGGATTTTCTGCAAAAGGCCGATATGAAAAATCTAGAAAATAGTATTTTCTATGAATTTGTCAATAATCCATTTCAAAAAAAATATATGTTGTCGGAGAATTTCTATCTGACAGGATTTTTAAATAATTTTTCGATGACAGATAACAATGTGTATGTATTTGTAAAACTGCCAGAGGTGAATGAAGAGACCAGCATTACTCAGGCTGGACAAGCGGTTGAAAACCCTGGCCAGTATGATTATGGAACCTGTGTCAGTAAGGACTATGGTTATACCTTAGAGGTAAACTTCAATCAAATGGTAGATTTAAAGGATATCAATGTCACCTACGATATAACCAGTGATTTAAGCTGTAAGCGTTCCGTAGAGATCTCTTATATAAAAAATGACTGTGCCATAACAGAAGATCAACTGGCGCAGTATTTCCCTAATATTACAGAAAATATCTCCTTTTTTGATGCCGGGGATACCCTTCGGTTAGTATTTGTTTCTCAACAGAAGATGAACAATTCTATGAGAGAGGGATTTGGTTTTCAGAAACTGCCAAGGCAGAGTCTTAAATATATACGCCATGCTCTTTTAGAAAATCTGGATTTGTCTCGTTATCTGCCTGTCATAGACGGGTATAAATGGAGTATGGAGAATATTCGATATAACTATAAGGTGAATATTGAAAATAATGCAGGACTATATGACGTGACCATAGGGCCACAGCAATATTCTAACACCGACAATACCTTAGACCAGTTAAAAGAGGTCAATTCTTATGTGATAAAAGGTTCTGATACAGCAGACCATCTTCTAACCATGGAGATTCAGTTTAAACAGATGTATGGTATGTTTTATTTTTGGATTATTGCCATTATTTTTATGATTATTGTTGCAGTTTTAGGTGTAGCTTTGTATTATACTAAGAAAAAGTCTCCTGTGACGGAAGATGGAATAGAAATGGAATAAAGGATATGGGGTGATAGATGCACCCCATATATTCTTAGCATATCATTTAATAGAGAGGATCAACCAGATGAGCTTACGGGAATATGTGAAACATAATCGGATTATATCCGATGGAGCCATGGGAACCTTTTTTGCAAGCAAGAAGCAGGATCAACAGGCTATTAGTGAGATAGCCAACATAAGTGAGCCAGAGCTTGTGAAGGAGATTCACCTTGAATACATAAAAGCTGGAGCAACGATGCTTCGAACCAATACCTTTGCAGCAAATAGATATTCCCTTCATGTAGGGGAAGAACTCCGTGAACAGGTAGTACGGCAGGGGATAAGGATTGCCAGAGAGGCAGTTCATGAAGTAGATCATAAAATATTTATTGCAGGGTCCATTGGTCCGATTCCAGAGCACTACGGAGTTGAAGAGGAGAGTATTGTAGAGGAATATAAGGCGATACTTAATATATTCATATCAGAAAAAGTGGATGCTATTCTCTTTGAGACCTTTGCGGATTTCTATTATATTGAACAGTTGGTTTCCTACATCAGGTTAAAAAGTAATTGCTTTATTATGGCTGATTTCTGTATGAATAAAAATGGTTATACTATGTCAGGGATTTCAGCCAAACGTTTATGTAGTCAAGCAGAGAAAATAAAAGAATTAGAGGCTTTCGGGTTTAACTGTGGGATAGGCTCTGGTCATATGCTTCATATCTTAGAAGATATTGTACTTCCTGATAATAAATACGTGGCGATTATGCCAAATGCCGGGTATCCGGAGCAGATGCATAGCAGGATGGTATTTCGTGAAAACTCCCAGTATTTTTTTGAAAATATGAGACTAATCAGCCGTATGGGAGTCTCCATACTTGGTGGATGTTGTGGCACGACTCCTAAGCATATTGCCTTAATTGCTAAAAAGCTTTCGGGAGAGAGTATTTCAATTACAGATATCAGACAGCAGCAGGAAATCATCAGGGAAAAGCGAGAAAAGCCAAAAGAAAATGAATTCTATAAGCTCTTTTCGGCAGAAAGAAAAGTCGTAGCGGTGGAGTTGGACCCACCTTATAATGCTGATTATGAAAGGCTTGTTGAATTAACTAGGAAATTACAGGCTGGTGCCTGT
Organism: Bacillota bacterium; assembly: GCA_023435505.1. Taxonomy (GTDB): domain Bacteria; phylum Bacillota; class Clostridia; order Lachnospirales; family Lachnospiraceae; genus KM106-2. The sequence goes on from JAEYRR010000161.1 coordinate 2,125, forward strand.
GACATCATTACCATGGCAGACTCGCCAATGGGAAGAAGCCGGGTAGATTCTATCCTTATGAGTATTAAACTTAGGCAAGAAACTGGTATGCCCGTAATGCCTCATGTATGTTGTAGGGATAAGAATATGATTGCCCTTCGTTCTACTCTTCTTGGCGCATACATCAATGATATTCGCAATCTCCTTGTAGTAACTGGTGACCCTGTACCAGGGGAAAGTAGAATAAACACCACCTCTGTGTTTGATTATAACTCCATCCGTCTTATGAATTATATAAAGGAAATGAATGAAGAGCATTTTAGGGGCGATCCATTCTGCTACGGGGGAGCACTTAATTATGCCAGAGGAAGCCTTGATAAGGTAATAGAACGTATGCAGCGTAAAATCGATGCAGGAGCCAGGTACTTTTTAAGTCAGCCGGTCTATGCAAAAGAGGATATTGAACGACTATATCAGATCAGGCAAAAGGTGGATGCCAAAATTCTATGTGGAATTATGCCTTTTGTTAGCTGGCGTAACGCTAACTTTGTGAAAAATGAATTTTTCGGTATTACCGTTCCGGATTCTGTTGTAATGCGGTATAGTCCAGATATGCCGAAAGAAGAAGCAGAACTTGTTGGGGCAGAGATCTCCAATGAGATAATTGAACAGTTAAAGGACTTTGCGGATGGCTATTATTTCATGTTACCATTTAACCG
>JAEYRR010000351.1 GCA_023435505.1 Bacillota bacterium
TATTAAGGCAGTCTATAAATCTGGAAAGCCTGTGATTTTATAAGTATTAGAGTACAAAACCAGCTAAAAACACTGTCAGGATGGCTCCTGAAGCAACAATCACAAGATTTCTTTCAAAATACGCTAATATAATGGCAACTAAAGTTCCACAGGCTGCTGTGGCATAATTACCGGTAGAATGAAAGATATCCGGAATGGTAAGAGCACTTAATACCGCAAAGGGTACATAGTGTAGAAAAGACTGGATGAAGCGGGACTTTATTTTTTTTCGAAAGATGGCAACTGGAAGCATACGAGGTAAGTAAGTGACCAATGCCATTAATAATACTGCATATAATGCATACATGCTATTTACCTCCTATACTAATTCTTCTTCTTTAATCGGAGCCACTAAAGCCCCTATCGTACAAACGACTATTGTTACAATAATAACACGGAAGCCCGTAGAGATTTCCTTGACATAAGGCACAAAACTCATGATACAGGATAGTGTACAGGCCGATAATACAATGCCTAATATAGTTTTGGAATGCTTAAGTGGTGGAATAATGATTGCCAGGAACATTCCGTATAAGGCGATGCCTAAAGCAGCACTAAAGCTATTTGGCAAAGCAGAACAGATCAAGGCTCCTAAGGCTGTTCCGGTTGTCCAGCCGACGATAGGGCCTGTAATCAATCCCAACATATAGCCATAAGTAAGTTCCATTTTCTCAGCTGCGGCCACGGCAAAGGTCTCATCCGTAATACCAAAGGAAAAGATAAGGCGCTCTAAAAGAGTAACCTTAGAATCTAGTTTTTGGGATATGGATAAGGACATCAGCATATAACGGATGTTTATAATGAAGGTGGTTAATGTGATTTCTATGTATCCTGCATTCTGAATAATTAGAGAAGTGCCTGCGAATTGTCCGGCACTAGTGAGGTTAGAAAGACTGATAAATATAGCCAGCCAAGGAGAGATTCCATTGGACACTGCCATCAACCCAAAGGCAAAAGATACTGGTACATAACCAAAGGCAATGGGAGCACCTCGCTTTAATCCAAACTTATATTGACTTCCAAAGGTAATCGGTTTACTCATCTCTCTCTCCCTTTCATCTGTTTAAAGTCGTCTGTTGTGTCAGCACTCCGTATTATAACACTTTGATAAGTAGTTCACAACCTTATCTGGCTTAATTGTTACATGAGAAAACTCAAAAAGGATTCTTATATTGAAGAAATATAGATAAATTTGTAGTGTATAGATAAGTATGCTGGAAGGACCAGAATGAAAATTAAGGGAGCAGAAGGTAGAGATGGGAAGATATTATATACGACAACAAGAACATAGACAGTGGCTTTGTTACCTCTCAGAGGCATTAGAAGGCTATAACCGTGATTTATATTTGCAATTACAGGAACACTGCGTAGATGGAATAATTCCAGTTACACTTAGAGAAGAGACAACAGGAAGAGTGTTTTTCTATGAGATTGGAGAGATGGTATCTTTAGCGCATTTTATAGAAAAGGGACTTACAGAAGAGAAGTTTCTTAAGCTGTTGATACAGATACTTACTCAGGCTGTTACAATGGAGAATCAAGGTATTGATACCGAGGTACTACTGTGGAATTCATATTGTATTTTTGTGGATCAGATGACCAATCGACTTGGCTTTCTGGTTGATTACTCTAATAGAGATAAATATCATTCTACTCTAGCAGACTTTCTTGAGAGGTTAATTCGGGAGGTTCAAGTCCATACGGAGCAATTTGCCGTGAAACAATTGATACTGCAATATAGGAAGAATTCACCTACTGCTTTATTAGGGGAGAGGTTATCCTATGTAGAAGAGCTTTATGATAAGTTTTTTGGGTGTAAAGAGTATTCTGGCCACCTTACGCTAACCAGCCGTTTGGATGAGAAGGGAATTCATATAGATGACTTTGCGCAGATGGCAAGGTTTCAGGAGAAGATCACCGGCTATACGGGAGATGTATGTTTGATAAGAGCCCGTACAAAGGAGTGTATACCAATTGAGAAAAATTATTTTTATATAGGAAAAGAGGCTTCCGCGGTAGACTACTGCATTATTGATAATGCAGCGGTAAGCAGAAGCCATGCATGTATTGTTGTTATGAATTCCAGATACTATATCAGAGATCTGGGCTCGACTAATCGCACTTATGTGAATAATCTAGAGGTATCCGGTAATCAACTGCAAGAGATTCGACCGGGATACCGTATCACCATCGCTAACGAAGTGTTTTATTTTCAGAATTACCCTCAGTAAGACAGGCAATAAAGTTCTCTGAAGCGTAACTCAGCGGGATATTATGATTGTGGACCACGCAAAGTTCACGTTTAGGAAGTTCTTCTGCCAGAGTGATTGTTGTAAGCTCTGGCACATTTTTTACGCAGAAATCAGGTACGAATGCTATTCCTAGCCCGATCTTAGCTAAGTCAATCAATAGATCATTACTGCTTAACTCCACCGCAGGAGCTAGGTCTAATTGATGCTTCAGGAAAAGACCATGGAGAAATTCACTGGTGGTGGAAGCTTTTTCTAACATCAGTATAGGATAATTCATCAACATGGAAAGCTCAATCGCTGTCTCCGGAATATCAAAGGAATTCTTTTTGACTACAAAAACATCATGGAACGAGTGTATCTCCTGGATATGGTGCATTGTAGTCAATCGTTTGTTCGGAGAGTTTGTGATGATTAAGTCTACCTGGTTACTTTCCAACAGATCCACACATTGAAGACTAGTTCCATTGGTGACTTTTATATGAACGTTAGGATATTTTAGATGAAATTGCTCTAAATATGGAACGAGAAAATATCGACAGATAGTATCACTTGCTCCAATTCTAAGCTGTCCGCCATTTAATGAGTTGGCTTCTAAAATCTGATTTTCACCTCGATTAATAAGATTAATGGCCGGTTCAATATGTTTAAATAGTAATTCGCCTTCTTTTGTCAATTTCACTTTCTTTGTGCTACGAATGAATAGAGGTTGGTTCAGTCGTTTCTCCAGGACCTTGATAGACTGACTGACCGCAGATTGTGAGATGAACAAAGCTTTGGAGGCTTCTGAAAAGCTTAAAGTCTTTGCTACATAATAAAATACTTTGTACAATTCGTAATTAATGTCCATGTGATTCTCCTTTGACTCTTTCCGAAGAGGTGATATCTATGTACAACTCAGGGAGTAATTGAATATATTGATGTTTCATTTTTGAGATAAATAATATAAGCCACACTTATTAATCTTAGCATACAATCAGGAAAGATACAAGAGTTTTGTAAAAAATCTCTATTACAACAAGTTTCGACTAAATAATAGTGTATATTTTGTGAATTAACGTAATTATCTTGACTATGGTATAAAAATACTTAAAATATTATTAGAGAACTTTTTTTGTAAACTTATGATATAATAGAGATAGTTTATCGACAAAGGTCCTTGTGAAGGAGGAAGTAAATGAAAAAAGTAAGAATAGATAAGATGCGATTTATAGCATTAATACTGGTATTAGTTCTAGTTATGACATTTTCGGTTAGCTGTAAAAGTAAGAAGCAACAGGAACCTCAAAATGATTTAGAGAAGGTAGTATTGACTATAAATGACACTGATTATACCCTTCAGGATATCATGTATGTTTTGTACAGTGTGGAGAGTCAGACAGCGGATGAGATTAATAGATACATTGTTCAAGGTAATACAGAGTCAGATTATTGGAATGAGATAGATGATGCAACAGGGAAAACAGTAAGGGAATTGACAAAACAAAGTATTTTGGATACGGCAGAGAATATTATTATTCAGGCACAGCTTGCCAAGGAACAAGGTTATGAACTTACTGCAGATGAATTGGATACGGTAAATAGTGAAGTTGACCTCGTATTAGATAATATGGAAGGCAATGCAGAATATTTGACTCGGACAGGCTTTACCAAAGAAAAACTGACAGAGCTAGTGAAACAGTATAATCTAGCCTATAAGTACTCTATGGATCAGATGGATAAAATGGAGATAGATGAAGATTCAGTAAAATCTGATATCGATCCAAAAGATTATGCACAGGTAGAAGTAGAATATATACTGTTCTGGACGGGTGACGTAGATACAGAAGGTAATTATAATCTCTATGAACCAGAAAAGATAACAGAGATTCTTAAAAAAGCGCAGGCTGCTTATGAAGAGGTAGCAAAAGGTGCGGATATGATGGCTGTTGGAGACGAATATTATTCAGAAGAATATCCAGTAGAAGCGGGAACGCAGCCTTTATTTGATAATCCTGAGCAAAACGAAGAAAGCTTATATAATGCCTTTAAGAGCTTAAAGGTGGGGGAACTATATCCTGGTGTTATAGAAACTTCTGATGGATATTACATTATTCGATTGGTTAATGACAATAGCACAGACGCTTATGAGCAGATGGTTGAAGAAGAAATCAGATATGCTAGAAGCAGTGCCTATGATGCAGAGTTTGAAAAAATCAAAGCAGACTATAACATAAAGATTAATGAAGAAAACTGGGCCAGTATTCAGATTGGCAATTATGCATTTCCACCAATGGGAATCAGCTCTGATATAGAGTTTGAATATGATGAAGACAATTTAGAGGAGGATAGTGACGATTTAGGTAATGATATTATAGATGAGGATGGGGCAGTCGGCTAAATAGCCAAACATAAGAAATTAGGTATGGAGGAGAAACTGTGAACAAGTCAAAAACTATTATGAATGTGGATAAAGCTCCACGTAAGAAAGAAAAATCTAATAAATCTGGAAGTATTCGCAGTAAGATTATTGCTGCAAGCATTGGTGCAGTCATCTTAATAGGATTCATTGTACTAGTGGCATTTGATTACTTATATGTGGCACCTTGCATTACAGTAGAAGGTAAAAAGTATAATATAAACGATATAGAAGTTCGTTATAATGTCTATAATTCAGAAGCACAGGTTCAGATGGATGCTGCCTATGCTTACATGTCAGGTAATTACGAAACTTTAGATGATTACTGGAATCTAGCTGGTGTCAAGGAAAATGCCAATACGATTGCCCGTAAT